>DUHK01000082.1 GCA_013330915.1 Methanosphaera sp.
TACTTAGACAAAAGTAATCTTTTTATTATCCACCCCCTCTTTTTTTATAATAATTTTTTTAACTGTTTTTAAAAATTTTTGATTGTTAAAAGTAATTTACTACCTTAAACAAATATAGCATTAACATGCAATTAGTAAAATATAAGATTATCAGGTTGGGATTAAAATAGAACATCATGTAAATTCAAATGAGAAATCTGGAATCACAACAGGAAGTGTTTCAACAGCTGCAAGTGTAGCTGCTTTATTAACCATACTTGGAAAGACACCGGAATTCGTTACAATTTCTGCTCCAAACTCTGAATTAACTGTTGAAATTGAAAAAACCAAAAAAGTTAGTTCTGAGAAAGCTTCAGCCAGTGTCATCAAGCCAACTTACAATGATCCTGATGTGACAAGGGGTATCCAAATCATTTCCGAAGTAACATTAACCGATGATGAAGGGGAAGTTAAAATCACTGCAGGCGAAGGTGTTGGTAAAGTAACAAAACCTGGACTGCAAATACCCGTTGGCGAATATGCTATTAATCCAGTCCCACGTAAAATGATTTGTGAAAACGTTGAAAAATATTTGCCTTCAGGCAAAGGTGCAATAGTTAAAATCATCATCCCTGAAGGGAAGAAATTAGCACCGAAAACCATGAACAGCAGACTGGGAATTGTTGATGGAATTTCAGTACTGGGAACAACCGGTATTGCAAGACCAATGTCATCAAAAGCATATACCGATTCATTACGTGTTCAGATTGATGTTGCAATAGCTAACGATTACTATGATTTACTCTTTGTTCCGGGAAACATTGGAACACGCATAGCCAAGGAAAGACTGGTTATTGACGATGATGCAATAATTGAAATGAGTAATTTTGTAGGTTTTATGCTTGAAGAAGCAGAAAAAACAGAAAAAATAAATTCGATAACCCTTTTCGGACATGCAGGTAAGTTGATAAAAATAGCTGCCGGAATATTCAACACAAAACAGAGTGTTGCAGACGCTCGCCGTGAAATCATGACCTGTTATGCAGGACTTGTAGGAGCTAATACAGATACATTAAAGGACATTTATGAATGTATCACAACTGAAGACGTTATAAAAATTTTAGATAAGGAAAATATTACTACTGATGTTTTCGAATTGATTGCGGACAAAATTATAGAACTGTGTGAATTGAAGTTTGATATAAAATTTAATGTCATTATAGTCAAAATGGATGGTGAAGTATTAACTCCGTCTAAAATAGATAGCATACCATTTGAATGGAAATAAGATGTGTTTTTATGAATATTTGCATTATCGGCCAGTATCCACCGCAACTTGGTGGTGTTGCCACATATACCAAACAATTAGAGGATAAACTTGTCGAAGATGGACATGAGGTTTACGTACTGACATACAATCAGAACGTAAGTTCCCCATCTAACGTATTCAGAGCATCAAGTATAAACGTTCCATTACTTAGGGGACTCTCCTTTATCATTTCAAGCTATTTTCTCTTAAGAAAAATAGTTAATGAATACGACATTGATATTATCCATGCCAATTACATAGTTCCGCCGGGATTGGTATGTGTTTTAAACAAATCCAATGCAAGGAAAGTCATAACAGTACATGGATCGGATATTAATATCCTGCCGAACAACAGGATTTTAAGACCTCTGATAAAATATGTTCTAAACAAATCAGATGAACTATATTTCGTTAGTGAAAAATTAAAGCAAAAAGCACAAATGTTGTGTGGGGAAGACATAAATGAAAAATCCGAAATTACACCCAACACCGTGAACATCAATAAATTTAAACCTTTGGATGGAAAAAGAAAACTGCTGAATAATTATTCCCAACCAATCGTGGTTTTTATCGGAAATCTTGTTGAACAGAAAGGTTTAATATATTTATTGGAAGCCAAAAAACTTTCAGAAACACAGTACACCCTCCTAATCTACGGCGATGGCCCACAAAAGGAAATGCTGACAAATTACATTAAGGAAAACAAATTAAATGACACATACCTTATGGGCAAAACACAAATACCCGAACAGATAATTCCTGAAGCAGACATTATGGTTTTGCCATCAATATCAGAAGGGGCCAGTATAATTGCACTCGAAAGCATGTCTTGTGCAAAAGCCTTGATATCCACGGATACTGGAAACATCACTTCCGTAATCACAAATAATGAGAATGGAATAATAATTCCTCCAAAAAATCCGGAATCATTGAAAAATGCTATAGATGATCTGGTAAATGACAAGCAAAAACGAGAAATGATTGGCAGGAATGCCAGAGAATTAATAGTGAATAAATATTCACAAATGAATGTACCATACTTAAAATAATAAGACAAAAATAACAGGGGATGTTCTCTTGAGTAATATAGATCCGAAAATTCAAGAAATTATGAAGGAATGTTATCCTTTCATAGAAGAGTATAATCCTGCACAGCAAGCAGTAATTGATTCAGATTACATAGAAAAAAAAGACAATTTCATAATATCCATACCTACCGCAAGTGGTAAAACTGTGTTGGGAGTACTTGCAATGCTTAAGGTATTGCTGGCTGGTGGAAAGGTTGTGTATGCCGTTCCGCTGATTTCACTGCAAAATGAAAAATATAAGGAATTCAAGATATTCGAACAGTACGGATACAAGGTGGGTAAACATCCTTCCAGTAATGACATATCAGTCATGGTTTTTGAATCCTTTGATGCATTAACAAGATTTTCCCTGAATACCCTACATGAAATTGATCTTGTAATAATAGACGAATTCCACATGATTGGTGATTACTCCAGAGGACCAACAATTGAATGTGCAATTACAAGAATTAAAGAACAAAACAAGGGAATTAGAATAATAGCACTGTCGGCAACCCTTCAAAACATGGATGAAATGGCACACTGGTTGGAAGCTGAAGTGGTTACACACGATTATCGTCCCGTACCATTACACAAGGAGGTATTGTGTGCAGAGGAATTCGGAACAAAGGATAAAAACAACCTGGTATTCAAAATCCTTAACGATACATTAAACGATTCTTCACAAATGTTAACATTTGTTTCAACCAGACGTTTCACCGAATCATTAGCACAAAACATGGCCAAAAAGATTGGAAGATACATACCTGACGGCAAAAGGGAAATATTCAAGGACATAGCAGAGGAAATACTGGAAGTTCCAAGAAGAAGAAATACCCAGCCGACAGAAGTGTGTTACAGACTGGCAGAATGTATTGAAAACGGTATTGCCTTCCACCATGCAGGTCTATTTGACAGACAAAAGGAGATAATAGAAGAGGAATTTGTTAAGGGAAATTTACTGATGATTACTGCAACTCCAAGTTTGATGTATGGAGTAAACCTTCCTTCCAAGAATGTTGTGATAAGAGATTACAACCGATGGACAGATCAGGGACAGACAAACATCCCGGTATTTGATTATGAACAGATGTCCGGAAGGGCTGGAAGACCAGGATTTGATACTGAAGGATATTCCTATCTTCTGGCAAAAACTTATGATGAAGCATTTAATCTGGATGAATTTTATGTCCATGGTGAAATAGAGGTAACAAATTCAAAGTTAATAGATAACGATGATGCAGTTCTAAAACAGATTATAACCCAAGTTTCAAGTGGTTTTGCCAAGGACATAGATGACTTGATAGAGTTTTTCAACAAAACATTCTACGGATTCCAGATATCCCACACATACAACACCATGAGTTTCGGATTTTCTGACGAATCCATAAAATATGAAATATCAAGTGCTCTGGAGTATCTTATACAAAATGGAATAATACGCCTGTCACCTTCTGGACTGCAGACAACACCCTTTGGTACATTGATTTCCAGAAACAATTATGCTGTTAAAACAGCAGTGAAACTGAAAGATTACTCCAACATGATGGGAGATACATTCAACATAGGATCATTAATATATGAAATATCCAAAACATACGATATGCCGAAAATCAACACTAAATTCAAAGCAAACAAGGACAACATCAAGGAGGTTCTAAGTAGACACGATGTTTACATCAGCTTTGTACAAAATGATGAAGCCACTGCCGCCAGCCTGCTTGAATGGATTAACGAACATAAGGAGTTTGAAATTGAGAATTACCTGAAAGTCTATGCGGCCTCAACAAGACGTGCAAGCTATGAGGCTTCAAATATTGTCAAGTACTTCCATGACATATGTGAAGTGCTGGGAAACTACAAGTTCCTTCCCGAAATCGACAAGCTAAGTTCAAGATTGTATTACGGTGTTAAAGAAGAGCTGATACCACTGGTTATTGGTATCAAAAGACTTGGTCGTCAAAGAGCACGTAGCCTGGTTGATGCATTTGGAAACAACTTAAGCCAGGTGAGTGCAAATGAACTTATGAAGGTAGAGGGAATAGGTGAAGCTACCGCCAACAACATCATAGAATTTTATAATAACAAAAACTAAATATTTATTAAGTTTGTAATAAAAATAGTTCTACAAGAGACTTATTGAGGAAAAATAGTATGGTTGAAGCTTATTTAGGAATGAGTTTAAATGATTTAAAAATTCTTATTAAACAAAGGATTAAAGAAGTAACTTTGGAAGATTTATACAGTTTATCATTCTTTTTTAATGATGAAATGATTTATTTACCAAGAGAGTATAAGAAAGAATATTCAGAATCAGTTTTGAATGTGACAATGAACAGATTTATTGCATTAAAAAATGATGAAAACTCTTATTATGGTGATTTAGACAAACAAGATATATCCATCATAAACAAACTATTACAACCAAACGATACTGTTATTAATAATATATTAAATATCATAGTAATATACACAACGTACTTTTTAAATGAACCCATTCATCCACTGGGAACCAAATTCCCTGGACAGGTAAGCATTTATTGTGATGGACTGGACTACTACTGTCCCGTGAAAAAATTCCATCTCAACAACAAAAAATCACTATGTAAAATTTGCGTTGCAAAAGTTTCGGAGGGGGAAAACCATGACAAAAACGAAAGATCTCTTTGAAAAAAGAATAAATGAAAAAACACAGATTCATGAAGCAATTTTTAAAAAGGAAATGAAAAATCTTGAACAAACAATTAAAAATGAAAAATATACTGTCGAAACCATGATATCAAAAACAGGTCTTGGAGAAGTTTATCATGACCTGATTGATTCAAAGGACAAACTAAACTCCGATTATCAAAGCAAATTCAATAAAACATACCACAGCATTGATGTAGAATTATATAAACTAAATAAACAAATAGAAAATAAAAGCAAGATGGTTAATTACAAATATAACAATAAAAAAGAAAAAGTAATTGACAAAGTTCTTCGTCAAATAATGTAGAAGGAGTTATCCTCCTCCTACTGCATCTGAACTCATTTCAGATGTAATGGAATGTTTTAATTGTTCTTTAATATCATCCACTGATAATTCTTCTTTATCATCATCATTAGTTCTCGTTTTAGCATATTTTTTATCGGTTAATTCAACGTATTTTGTATTGTACCACAGGCGTGTTAAGTCATCAACAGCTATAAGTACCCAATCACCCTTTTCATCTGTTTTTATATCTAAAACTTCACCTATAGTTCCAACACTTGTATAAATAATATATGAACCCACTTCAAGTTCATTTCCTATTTTATCTTTAACAGACATAATAAAACTTCCTTAACTAATCTTTTATCAACACTCATAAATTAATCTTTAGAATGTCCCTTAATAATTTTTCATCACATTTACCCTTTCTTACAACAACCGGCTTTTCTTTTGTCAAATCAATAATAGTTGATGGCTGATTGTTTTCAAGTTTACCCTGGTCGATATAAATTTCTATATTATCCCCCAACTGTTCTTGTATTTGAAAGATATCTGATGGAGTATCCTGATCAGAAATATTTGCACTGGTGCTTGTTATTGGAAAATCACGAGTTAATGCATGTGAAACCTCATTACATGGTATTCTTATGCCAACAATTGATGTGTTTGCAGTCAGTATTGGATTGATGTCCTCTTTTTTCCACAATAAAAAGGTATAAGGTCCGGGCAATGCATCGTGAAGTATCTGTTTAATCGTGTTATTAACCACAACGTATTCTTCCAGCTGATTAATGTCATGAAAACAGATTGATACTGCCTTATCAAATGAACGTCTTTTGGTTTCATAGACCTTTCTTATAGCAGAAAGATTATTTATGTCTGCAGCAATACCGTAAATTGTATCAGTCGGATAAACAACCAAATTTCCATTTTTTAATGAATCAATTACTTTTTCGAGATTATCTCCATCATTGTAGCTTAATACATTCATTCTATCATTTTTTATAAAATATTCAATTATTAATTATATATATTTAAATTTATAAATAAAATAGTATGCTAAATGATAAATTACGACCACAAACGAATAAAATTACTGACCAAATTGGTGAAAAAATAGAAATAGACCCTAATATTGTGACCTTAATTGGTTTACTTATTAGTATTTTCTCAGGAGTATTATTCGCATCAGGTAATTTAGCTGCAGGAGCATTATTTATAATTATTAGTGGAATTTGTGACATGATTGACGGTGCAATAGCCCGTTCACACAATCGTAGAACAAAATTTGGAGGATTTTTAGATTCAACTTGTGATCGTTTTGCAGATGCTGCAATACTTATAGGTATCATTTATAGCGGATTTGTTGATCCAATATTAGGAGCTTTAGCAATACACGCTTCAATTACTGTAAGCTACGTTCGTTCAAGAGCCGAACAGGAAGGAATAAAATGTTCTGTGGGAATAGCAGAACGTGCTGAAAGATTACTTATCATTACTATCGGTTCAATAATAGCAGCAATAGCAGGCGGTTCACATATGATAATGATATGTGCTATCGGTTTATTAACTGTACTAAGTTATATTACTGTTTTCCAAAGAGTATACCATGCTTTAATGAACTTAGACGACTAACCCTCCTATAATATTTTTTTTACCTGAGACCGAATTATACCAACTATTTTTTTATTTTTAATTGAGATGATAAGATGACTATTTACAATACTCTGATTATAGGTGGTGGAAGCAGTGGAATTTTGTCTGCAATCCATCTAAACGACGATAAGAGCATTCTACTGGAAAAAAACAGCACCCTGGGAAAAAAAATTCTCTTTACGGGTGGTGGAAGATGCAACATAACAAACAACCACGGAATAGATAACTATGTTAAAAGCTTTTATAATGGAGGTAATTTCTATAGAACAGCCTTTTCAAATTTCTTCAACAAGGACATTATAAAAATGCTGGAAAGCAACGGTTGTAAAACAAAGGTTGAAGAAAACGAACGCGTATTTCCAGTATCCAACAAGGCATCATCTGTTCAGGAAACCTTGATAAAAATAGTAGATAACTCCAAAACGAAAGTTAAACTAAACACCAACGTCAAGAAGATAAAAAAGGAAAATGATCTTTTCACAGTTGAATGCAACAATTCCGAAACATTTAAATCCAGATATCTGATATTATCCACAGGTGGAAATGCATATCCAAAAACGGGTTCAAACGGTGACGGATACAAATTCGCAAAAGACCTTGGTCATACAATCACCAAACAAATGAGTGGATTGGCACCGGTAAAAATCGAAGAAAAATGGATTAACAACCTTCAGGGAATAGACATAAAAGTGAAGTTAGAAATTAAGGCAGACAAGAAGTCCGTTGCAAAGGACACCGGTTCAATAATTTTTACACATAACGGAATAAGCGGACCTGTTATTTTAAACAACAGCATGGAAATTAACAAACACCTGCAGAAAAAGCAAAATGTAATCATCAATCTGGATATGTGTGAGGAATATTCCTATGAAAAACTTGATAAACAGTTACAGGAAGACTTTTCAAAAAACAGTAACAAGACAATCAAGACTTATTTACATAAGTATTTACCTAAAAGAATGTCCAGTGAATTCTTAAACTATTTGAACATCGATTCGACAAAGATTCTTAATCAAATAAACAAAAAGGAACGTGTGAAAATCAGGGACAACCTTAAAAGATTGACTTTAACCGTTTTAGAAGTGTTGGAAAAAGATGCTTTCGTTACCAACAGCGGTGTCAAAAGAAAGGAAATAGATCCGAACACATTTGAATCAAAAATTGTGGATAACCTTTTTATTGTGGGTGAACTTGTTGAAGGCTGTGGAATAAGTGGAGGATATAATCTCCAGCAGGCATATTCAACGGGAGCCTTAGCAGCAAAAAGCATAAGGGAGAGACTTTCATGATTCATCTTAGTTACGATAGAAAAAAATACCAGGAAGACATGATAAACAACATTCAAACCTTTGATAACGTTGTTGAAATTGGATGCCACATAGGCACTTCCACAAAGATAATATCCAGATTAAATCAGGACGGAACTGTATACGCCTTTGACAACAGTCCGGAAAGTTCCAAGGCCATGAATAATCTGGGAATCGAATACAACAACATCAAGTTTTACAATGCTGACGTTAGAAATGAAGATGTGTTATACGATTTCGTTGAAAATAGCGAAGATATAGATGTCCTGTGTGTGGATATGGGTGGTGGATACCATCCTGATACCGTGTTTAAAGTATTTTTCATCTGGTCATCACTTCTTAAGCCAAGGGTAAGTCTGATTAGAAACAGGGGTTTGATAGATTTCGTTAAATCATCAACTTCAAACGAAAATATTCAATCAAAAGAGGGTTTTCTTGAATCATCCGCAATGGATATCACCCCTGATAACTTAAAAGAACTTAAAATATGGTCCAAAAAACTATGAGCTTCATTTTTGATAATAAGAACATCAGATTAAAAAAATGATATTTTCATTTAAATAATACATGAAAAATTTTCAATAAAAATAAAGTATTGAAAAAAATGTTTAAAGAAAGAAAAATATAGATACATATAACAATTGATATATGAATATCATCAACAAAAAAAAGTGATACAATGATAGGAAAAAAAATCAGAATTGAAAGAATAATCAATCGTAAAACAGGAAAATGTGTAATTGCACCAATGGATCATGGAATATCAGGAGGTCCTATTCCAGGACTAATCAACATGACAGAAACCATTGATTCAGTTGCAAGTGGTGGAGCAAATGCTGTGCTTATGCACAAAGGTATGGTAAAAAACGGTCACCGTGGATACGGAAAAGATATTGGATTAATATTACACCTATCTGCAAGTACCGATTTAAGTGTTGATCCATACCACAAAGTACAGGTTACCAGTGTAGAAAAAGCTCTGCAATTAGGTGCAGATGCAGTTAGCGTACACATCAATATAGGTTCAGAAAAGGAACCTGAAATGTTGAAAAGTACCGGAAGAATTGCAGAAGAATGTGACAAATGGGGAATGCCTCTTTTAGCAATGATGTACCCTAGAGGTCCAAAAATCGACAATGAACATGACCCAGAAGTAGTTAAACTAGCTGCAAGGGTAGGTGCAGAATTAGGTGCAGACATAGTTAAAACCAACTATACCGGCGATCCTGATACTTTCAAAGAAGTTGTGGATGGATGTCCGGTTCCTGTAATAATTGCAGGAGGACCTAAAGTTGAAACAGACAAACAACTATTAGAAATGGTATATGATGCTATAAATGTGGGTGGTGCTGGAATAGCTATAGGAAGAAACGTTTTCCAAGCAAAAGATCCTGCAAAAATGACCAAAGCACTTGTTGAAATTGTCCATAACGGAATGAAACCTGACGAAGCTTTAGAAATTATAAAAGGATAAGGAAGTTAAACAATGAAATTCGCATGGGTAAGACCTACCGGCACATGGAATGACCGTAAAGATGCAATAGTAAGTGCTTTAGAATCAGGAATTGACAACATAATTGATTTTGACAATTCAGAAAGTATTAAAGAATTGGGAAATGTCAAAATCATATCCGACAAAGAAAATTCAGACATACTCCTCTTAGGAAATGATGAAAAAGTATCTGTTGAAGATGTTAAAGAAGCACAATCAAAGGACAAGGAAGTTGCAGTTTATGTTGAAATCAACAATAAAGAAGATGAACTTCTGGTTTCCAAGTTGGGAACCGTGGCAGATTACGTTATCCTAAAAGGAAAAAATTGGAAGGTTATTCCTTTAGAAAACATTATTGCCAGCCTACAGAACCGCAGCTCAAAAATAATGGTGGATGTTCCAAACTATGAGGAAGCCAAATTAGCTTTGGAAACTATGGAACATGGTTCCGATGGTGTATTGTTATCATCAAACGATGCAAACGAAATAAGAAGACTTGGTTCTTTGATTGAAAAAACATCAAAGGAAATCTATGAACTTAAAGAAGCCACAGTCACAAAGGTTGAAAGTGTGGGTTTAGGTGACAGGGTTTGCGTAGATACCTGTTCCATTATGGAAGTAGGAGAAGGAATGCTAATAGGATCCTTTGCATCAGGACTATTTATGGTACATAGCGAATCATTAGAAAGTGAATACGTTGCATCAAGGCCTTTCAGAGTAAATGCAGGAGCCGTCCATGCATATGTTATGACACCCGGAAATAAAACACGCTATCTTTCAGAACTGGAAGCAGGAGACGAAGTCATAACAATCAACACCAAAGGAGAAGCAAAAACCGCAATTATAGGACGTTCAAAAATTGAAAGACGTCCTTTAATGATGATTGAAGCAGAAAACAACGGACAAAAAATCAAAACATTAGTCCAGAATGCTGAAACCATCAGACTGGTATCTGAAAAAGGAGAACCTATCTCGGTATC
>DUHK01000077.1 GCA_013330915.1 Methanosphaera sp.
ATAATTACAGTGTTCCATGGCATGAAATAGATGTTGGAATGAAAGAGTCCTTCTTAAGAAAAGAATATGAAAAAGTAAATGATGGAATCGTAACACCATGGTGTGAAAGTGATGGCTGTTATGATTGTGGAAGTTGTAACTAATATGAGGTATGAGATTATGAATTATGGATCCCAAAGAGTATCAGAAATTAATTTGTCACAAGTAAGAAAGATGTTTGAACAAGCCAGCCCTTCTGCCATAAATTTAGCGTTGGGTGAACCTGATTTCGATACTCCGAAACACATTCTGGACTCCTTAAAGAATGCACTTGATGAAAATCGTACACATTATTCACAAAACAAGGGTGAACCAATATTACGAGAAAGTATTGCAAAAAAGTTAGCTGATGACAACAATATAAAAGTTTCAAGCGATGACGTGATAGTGACTGTTGGTGCTAGTGAAGCATTATATTCAAGTATACAAGCACTTATAGACCCAACAGATGATGTTTTAATTCCAGATCCTGGATTTTTATCATATGCAGAATGTGTTAGGTTAGCCGGAGCAAACAGTATTCCTGTAAAGTCAAGCAGTGAAAACGGATTTAAAACAACAATAACTGATGTTGAAAATGCTTTAACACCAAATACAAAGGCAATAATTATTAATTCACCATGTAATCCAACAGGTGCAGTTATGGAAAAAGAGGATATAAAAGCAATATCCGACCTGGCAACAGACAAGGACTTCATAATATTATCCGATGAAATATATGAAAAAATAATTTATGACAAAAAACATTATAGTTTCCAATCATACACAGACAATGCAGTGACAATCAATGGTTTTAGTAAAGCTTATGCCATGACAGGTCTAAGAGTAGGTTACTGTGCATCAAATCCTGATATTATTGAGGAAATTCTAAAAGTTCACCAGTATAATGTTGCTTGTATAGATACTGCAACCCAGGTAGCCTGTAACACAGCACTTACTTCTTCACAGGACTGTGTCACAGAAATGACAAATGAATTTAAGAAAAGAAGGGATCTGGTAGTGAATTCATTGAATGATATGGGACTTGACTGTGTAATGCCTGATGGAGCATTTTATGTATTTTTCCATGCAGACAATCCTGAGGAATTTGTTCAAAAGGCTGTAAAAGAAGATGTCATACTAGTTCCTGGAGGAGCATTTGGTGAAGAAGGAAAAGAATTCATAAGATTATCTTATGCCCAAAGTTATGATAATTTGGCCGAAGCCATGAACAGATTAGAAAAAATCGTGTAAACCTACACCCATTTTTCTAATTTCTTACTTATTTTTTGAAGTTTTTCTATTGTGTTTTCTGTTAATTTAATGTTTTCAGTGTATAAATCTATTTTTTTCTGGTAAATTTCAACCAGTGGCAAACATTCATCGAAAAAATCACTGTCCATATATTGTGAACGATAAAATTTCAGGGTCCTTTTATTGTTATTTCTTTCACGCTTACAATGTTTTATATAATTTGACAGAGCATCCATTTCATTTATAGCATCTTTTCTTATTTGAACATATTCCTGATATGTTCCATTGATATTGCTTCTAAAATATTTTGGCAGATCTTCCTCCAACTGTGTGAATTCCTGCATACTTTTTATAATGAAACTATTTAAATTTTGATAATAATTTTCATAACCTTCAATGGCATTGAGTAATTCATTTTTTTCATTTTCTAAATTATTCACAGCTTTTGTTTCCGTGCTTAATCTTTGTTGAATTTCTTTTTTTGCTTTGGATATGAATGCTTTTTCAGATTTGTTAGGCATAAAATAACTCCCCAGAATGATTAAATACATAGAATATTAATATGAATATATTTCTATAAATTTATTTAAAAAGTTATTCTTAGATAAAAAAAATAGTCTGATGATAATAAAATTAATGTAAAAATAAATTAAGCGCCGAGACCGGGATTCGAACCCGGGTGGACATCTGTCCAGTGGCTTAGCAGGCCACCGCCGTACCAGGCTGGGCCATCTCGACAATTATAAAAGAGTTATATTAGATTATGTTTCTTATTACATTTAAATATTTCTATAATATTTATTATTTTAGCGGCATGTAATTGGATGGACATACCTCATAAGAATAGGTGATCTAAATTCGTAACTCCATCCCGCTAATCCGTAAACATCAGTTGTCTAAAACAGAGCTGCTTCTTTCCAGACCTGACCCGTTCAATTAATTAATATGGTTTAATTCAACCCTCCAGTTGAATCCCCATAACCGCTAATCCTACGGGGCGAAACTTCGACATCACAAAAAAAGGCCTATAAATATTTAATATGCCTCTCCAAAAACTTCGGTCGCTCCATATAGAGGATTTGAGCTTACAAGAGACCACTAACCTCCCAACCTAGCCTATAAATATATATGTGACAAAGTATTAATAAATGTTTTTATTTTTTATATAAAATATTTTAAAATTTAAAATCCATATATTCATATATTACCGAACAAATATTTTACCGAGTTAGATTATGAAAGCAAAAATGGATAACATAGAGTATGATACTATAAAAAATTCCCAAACGCTATATGAAGATAAACATAATACTCGTTTCAAGTTTTCTGTAGTTATGGCAGTTTATAATTGTGAAGAATACATAGAAAATGCCATAGAGTCCATAATAAATCAAACGTTAGGTTTTAAGGACAATATTCAATTAATCATAATTGATGATGGTAGTACTGACAATTCATTGAAACATGCTAAGGAATTCCAGCAAATCTATCCCGAAAACATTAAAGT
>DUHK01000129.1 GCA_013330915.1 Methanosphaera sp.
GTTTCATCAAGATATTTTCCAACCTTCTTATGACCCGCACCTGCGGTTGTAACAATTACCAGAGCCTTATGCTTGAAAAAGTATGGTCTGTGGTAGAAGTATGCAATATGGTCGATGAAGTTTTTCATAACTCCGGTCACGTTAAGAGCATAAACGGGACTTGTTATAATCAAACCGTCACAGGATTTCATTTCTTCCACAATAGGTTCAATCACACTACTGTGGGGACAACATTCTTCACCATCGTTAAAGCACTTATAACAACCAATACATGAGGGGATGTTTTCTTCAATTAAATCTATTTCATTAAAGGTAACATTATCATCCAGGTTGTTTATAGTCTCCTTAACCCTTTCAACAATCTTCCATGTGTTTTGTCTTCTTGGACTTCCATTAATAATCAATAATTTCATAACGTTTTTCCCCGTAATTTTGTACTCTGATTTTGTATATATTTTTGAATTTATTTGTGTTTTATGATTTATTCCCACCATTTTTGGGTTCAATAGGTAATTATTATTGTAAGTAATGACAAAAATATAAATTAATATAATCTTACATAATCTAAATTTATGGAAGTAATTATAGTTTAAAGGGATGTTCATCTAAAACCATAAACTCAAATAAAGAAAATCCCGATAAAATAATTTAAAAGGAGATACTGTATGCCAATAAATGAGGTAGAACAGGGATATAATAAAGAATTAGAAAATAAAATTCAAAGATTCTGGCAAGAACAGAACATATATGACAAAACAAGTAAACAAAGGGAAAACAAACCTAAATATTCCTTCCTGGACGGACCACCATACTGTAGTGGAAGAATACACTTAGGAACAGCATGGAACAAAACCATAAAGGATTCATTCCTAAGATACAAAAGCATGTCCGGTTACAGCCTAAGAAGGCAGGCCGGTTGGGATACACATGGTCTTCCAATAGAACACAAGGTGGAACAGTTGCTTGAAATTCAAAGCAAACAGGAAATCGAAGAAAAATATGGAATAGACAATTTTGTTGCCAAATGTAAGGAATTTGCAATAAAAAACAAAAAAGACATGACCGAACAGTTCAAAAGTATGGGAATATGGATGGACTGGGAAGATCCATATGTCACATACGACAACGGATACATGGAATCATGCTGGTGGACACTCAAAAAAGCAGATGAAAGAGGCCTGCTTATGCATGACAAAAGGGTTATCACATGGTGTCCACAATGTGAAACCGCACTTGCAAATGCAGAAATAGAATACGACGAAAAACAGGATCCATCCATATACGTAAAATTCGAACTTAAAGAACAGGAATTCGATGAAACAAGTTACGTGCTCATCTGGACAACAACACCATGGACAATACCAGCAAACATGGCAGTCAGTGTTCACCCTGAATTTGACTATTCATACATAAAAGTAACAAACAAAGAAACAAACGAAAAAGAAATACTTCTCATGGCAACAGGATTAATCGGTTCATTATTTGAAGAAGACGAATATGAAATTCTAAAAACAGTAACCGGGGAATCATTAGAAGGTGTTGAATACATCCATCCATTAAAAGAAGAAGTGCCTGCACAAGCAGAATTCACTCATAAAATAATTCTTGGAGACCACGTAACACTGGAAGACGGTACAGGTTGTGTACACACAGCACCGGGACACGGTCCAGAGGACTATGAAGTAGGTGTAAAAAACGGAATTGAAGTATTCTGTCCTGTAGGAGAAAACGGATGCTACACCAAGGAAGCAGGAAAATATGCAGACCAAGGCATAAAAGATGCAAATCCTGAAATAACACACGATCTTTACCATCACAATGCATTACTCCATGAAGGAACAATAGACCACAGAGTAGGGCTATGCTGGAGATGTAAAACACCAATCATATACATAGCAACAAAACAATGGTTCATCAAGGTAACACAAATCAAGGACCAAATGCTTGAACAAGTAGACGCAGTAGAATGGGTACCATCATGGGCTGGAGAGAGCAGATTCAAGGACTGGGTTTCAAATGCACGTGACTGGACAATCTCAAGACAAAGATACTGGGGTATACCATTACCTATATGGACCTGTGAAGAATGTGACAACAAGGTTGTAGTAGGTTCAAAACAGGAACTTAAAGACCTGTCAGGAGACCAGACATTAACTGGTGACTTCGTGCACAGACCACACGTGGACAACATCACAATACCATGTGAATGCGGACATGAAATGCACAGAGTACCTGATGTACTTGACGTATGGATAGACTCAGGTGTAGCAGGATGGGCAGCTCTACACTACCCGCAGGATCCATCAGAAAACTTTGAAGAATGGTTCCCATATGACTTCATCACAGAAGGACACGACCAGACAAGAGGATGGTTCTACTCACAACTGGGACTTGGAGTGGCAGCATTCGGAAAAGCACCATACAAGAAAGTATTGATGCACGGATTCACACTCGACGACAAGGGACAGAAAATGAGTAAATCCATAGGAAATGTTGTAAGTCCGGAAGAAGTAATAGAAAAATACTCAGCAGATACATTAAGATACTACCTCCTGGATGCAAACAAACCATGGGATGACCTCAAATTCAACTGGGATGAAGTACAAAACTCAGCAAAACTCTTCAACATACTCTGGAATGTTTACTACTTCGCAACAACATACATGAGCCTTGACAACTTCGACCCAACAGCACACAACAAGGAAGACCTTACATTCAGAAGAGAAGACCTATGGATAAGATCCCGTGTAAACACATTAATCAAATCCGTCGGTGAAGACATAGAATCTTTAGTATTCAACAGAGCAACAGAAAAAATCACAGAATTCGTACTTGAAGACTTAAGCAGATGGTATGTAAGACTCATCCGTGGAAGAACATGGGTGGAAAGCGATGATCCTGATAAATTAGGAGCATATTACACACTATACTACACACTAAAAGACCTTATAAGAGTACTTGCACCAATAGCACCGCACGTAACAGAAGAAATTTACCAGAATCTCGTAAGAGGTGTTGAATGCGATGCACCAGAAAGTGTACACATGCTTGACTGGGAATATGACGAAGAAGAAATCGACACAAACCTTGAAGAAAACATGTCATACATACGTGACATTATTGAGGCAAGCGCACATGCAAGGGATGTTGCAAGATTCAAACTCAGATGGCCTGTACAGAACATAACAGTCGTCACAGAAAAAGATGAGGTAAAAACAGCAATAGAATCCCTTGAAGATGTTCTCATGGAACAGGCAAACTCCAAAAAGGTAACAATAGAAACCGAACTGGAAAACGCCATTGTAATAGCAAAACCAAACATGTCAATATTGGGTCCAAAACTCAGGGGAGACCTTGGAAGAGTCAAAAAATACTTCGAACAGGACGATGTTGATGCAGGCATAATCCTCGATGAAGTAACACAAAACGGCCAGTACACAATACACTTTGATGACAAGGACATAACACTTGTGGAAGAGGAAATTCTCTTTGAAAAGGACGTTCCTGAAAACCTTGTAAGTTGTGACTTTGAAGGAGGAAGCGTATATGTGGATACCGAAGTGACTCCTGAAATCTACTCCGAAGCAATGTCCCGTGAACTGATACGTCGTATCCAGGACATGCGTAAAGACATGGACCTAAACGTAGAGGCCAACATACAAGTAATCGTAGAATGTAGTGAAGACTTTAAAGAAGCAGTACTGCCGCACCAGGATTACATATCCAATGAGGTACGTACAGCTAAACTGGAATTTGACAATATCTCTTCTGATGAAGGATATACAAAAGATTGGAAAATAGAAGAAGAACAACTTAAAATATTCATTAAAGAATAGAAAAAAATATAATAATTTAAAGGTTGTATGAGTTTATGGTTTTAACTGATGATGAATTAAAATATATTAATGAAGTATTAGGCAGAGAACCTAATGAATTAGAATTAGGAATGATGGACGTAATGTTTTCCGAACATTGTTCCTACAAAAGTAGCAGACCAATTCTAAAAAACTTCCCTACAGATGGACCTGACGTAATATTAGGTCCTGGTGACGATGCAGGTATTGTCAG
>DUHK01000001.1:0-1808 GCA_013330915.1 Methanosphaera sp.
GGACAGCACAATGTTGTGATGTTATGATCAAGTGCCTTGGACAATACTTCGAATGGGTGGAATCTGTCAAAGTCGTATATGTATATTCCTGAACCTGATATCCATGGGCCGTATATTTCTCCCCACAATGCCTTACCCCATCCTGTGTCCGCGATGGTGTAGTGCAGTCCGTTTTCCACTACCTGGTGCCAGTAGTGTGATGTTACTATGTGTGCCAGCGGATAGCCGAAGCTGTGCTTTATCATTTTTGGCTGTCCTGTTGAACCTGATGAGAAAAATATTACTGATGTGTCCTCAACAGAATCATCCTCATAAACAGGTCTTTCCAACTTGTCTGATGCTTTTTCAACCTCTTTTCTAAGGTTGTACCATCCTTCTTTGTCTTCGTCTCCGACAAATACCTTGTTTAGGGTAACTCCCAATACCTGTTCTACTTCAGCATAGTTTTCAGGTACTCCGTCCTCCCTTATTACGACAACAGTCTTTATTCCTGCTGCTGTGATTCTGTATTCTATGTCTTCCGGTTTTAGCATGTGTGTTGCAGGCACTGCTATTGCCTTTAGTTTATGGAGGGCAAGCATACAGTACCAGAAATCGTACCTGCTTTTAAGGGTTAATAACACTGTGTCTCCTTTGGTGACTCCTATGGATTTGAAGAAGTTTGCTGCCTTGTCACTGAGGGTTTTAAGATCCCCGAATGTGAAGACCTTGTCACCATTGTCGTCACACCATGATAATGCCACTTTGTCCGGTTCTATTCTTGCATATGTGTCAACTATGTCGTATGCAAAGTTAAAGTCTTCAGGTACGTTTATTTTGAAGTTTTCATAGAAGTCTTCGTATGATTCGTATTCTTCCCTGTTGATGTATTTGTTTAATAATGAAGTCATTCTATTCCCCCGTTGTTGTTAAGGACGTCGAGGAATTTTACAGGTTTTCCGTTTAGTGCTATCATTGAATGTTTGTATAATGAATCAAAGTATACTGAATCTCCCTCGTTAAGGTCGACTATGTTGTCCTTTATGTAAAGTCTAAGTGTTCCTTCAAGTACGTATACAAATTCGTATCCCTTATGGTAGTTCGGTTCCGGCATGTAGTTGTCGTCTCTTGGCATTACCGTTACTATAAATGGTTCTATTGTTTTGTGTGTGAAGTTTGATGCAAGGTTTTCATAGTCATATGCTTCTCTTCTGTTGATTCTTACTCCCTTATCTTTTCTGGTTACTGCAAAAACACTCATTCTGGTGTCTTCACCTGTTAGAAGCAGACTTGTGTCAACGTGGAATATCTGTGATGCCTCATATAATATACTTGCAGGAATGTCAACTTCCCCGCTTTCGTATTGTGTGTATGTTTCAACAGGAACATCCAGTTTTTGTGCCATGTCCTGTATGCTGATTTCACATACTTCCCTCATATCCTTAACTCTGCTTGCTATGTCCTTTTTAATATCCGACATTGTATATTTCCTCCCAAATACAGATTTTATTAATTAATTGATTATGATAAAATTATTGAATTTTAGAATCTATTTTTATAGATTGTACCTATTATAATCTTTGTAAAACATGCTATAAAAAAATGAAGTTACAAAAATGGGCGTTATTTATTGAGGCTTACTGCATTATTTTTAATTTTTTGATTATTATAAAACCAATATTCCAAATAATAACAGAACATTTACTTTGGAAGACTATGAAAGCCGAACACCAAGAACTTAAAAGAACATAAAAAAAAGTTTATTGAAAGAACTTGAAATCATCAATTGAAGTCTTTTTATGAAATTTGAGCAAATATATTAAAAATTA
>DUHK01000001.1:1886-4801 GCA_013330915.1 Methanosphaera sp.
AGGAATATATTCAATAATTGATATTTTTGTAATGATCTTCAGCCACTGGATACTAAGCCTAATCTGGAACGTCATTGCACAACCTGCCACCGAAAGAACTGTTATCTGGGCAAAAAAGGATGAAAATACAGCAACCGCATAAGAAGAAAAGCCATGAAGCATACCACAGGATATGATAGAAAGTTCAAAAAAAAAACATGCAAAGGGGATTAATTCCAAAAAAGAGAATTAACCTCTACACTCACCCCCGCCTCCATTTTAATTATTTTTTTATAGTCACTGTTGTCGCACAACATGATTCACATTCAATATTACAAAAAAAAGATATACATATATAATGTATTAATACATAATATAGTAAATGTACTAAAATTGCTAAAATTTTAGTATATGTAAATTCATATTTGTTTATACAAATTGTAATTCATTTTACATATTAGATTACCTTTTTAAATTTTTACTTACTCTTAAGAAGTAATTAAAAATTCTATACATAATGTATAGGTTTTTTATTGAAGTTTTTCGACTTAGATAATACAAAAACCGGTTTTGTATTTGAGGGGAAGATGTGGAAGTAGGAATTGATGAGAATTCTTCAACTCGTTCTCCGATTCACTTCCATTATCTTATTGAAAAAAGAATTATCGTGTTAATAACTGTTTTTTATAGAAAAATTAGATTATCCATTTTATTGTAGCTACCATGTTGTTAATGACCGCCATTTTTTATAGATCTTGAAAAGTTGCAAAATTGAGTTAAAAAAAAGGGAAAAAAATAGAAGTTTGTTAATTTTAAGATTTAACATTGAAACTAATTCTTTTTAAAGCTGAATGGAAATTATCATTTCCAGGATATGAAACAAATACCTTGTTTGTTCCGTTTTTTACAGTCAGATAATCATAATAGAAATATCCGTCAGCATCTGTAACAACATTAACGCCCCATTTATCATTGTTAAAGTGCATGAACATTGAAGCCTGTGATAAAGCCATGCCATTACCGTAACGATAGTAACCGCTGATTCTGGTTCTTTGACCAACTTTAACCTCCCTGATTTCATCCAAGTCTATGTAGGTGTCTATTGGAGTTTCTATATTAACATTAAATGTTTTTGAAGCGCTTGCTGCTGCAAAGTTATTGTTTCCATGATAGGATACTGTTACATTGTTTTTAAAGACTTTTTCGCTTTGATAATTAAGGCAGAAGTATCCATCGTCATCTGTTTTTGCAGTGAAATCCTTGTCATTTACCCGTATTTTCATAGGAGTGTTTGTAAGTGGAATGTCACCGGCATAAAGGTAGTAACCGGAAATGTTCACGTATTTTCCATATGTAACGTCTTCTATCTTGTTTAATTTTATGTAAGTGTATGTTGGTCCGTCACCTTGTACATTGAATGCGGTTTGAGCTGATGCCGGATTGAAGTTGGCATTTCCCGGATAGTATACCGTGACTTTATTCAAACCACTTTTATCGGCCCTGTAAACATAGGTGAAAAAGCCGTTTTTGTCTGTTTTTGAGAGATATATTTCATTGTTGATACGTATTCTCATGTTGGTGTACGTTAATGGAGTGTTTTTTCCATAAGTATAATATCCGCTTATGGTGATGTTTTCCCCTTTAAGAACATCTTTGCATTCATTTAGTTTAATATGTGAATCTATGGGACTTGAAACGTTTACATAAAATGAAGTCGTGTTTTTAGCATTTCCGAAATCAGCGTTTCCAGGATAGTATACTGTAACTGTATTTTTGAAAACGTTTTCTGGTGTATATGTGTAAGTGAAGTGTCCCCTGTTGTCGGTAGTGTTTATGAATACTTGTCCATTGATCTTAAACCTCATTCTGGTATATGTTAATGGAATATTGTTGCCATAGTAATAGTTTCCACTGATTGTTATTCTTTCCCCGTAGTTTATATCATTAACTTCATCCAAGGTTATGTATGTTTCCTGTGGTTCGGGACTGATTACCTTGAATGGAAGTGTGGAACTTGAATATTCAAACCGTGAATTACCAGGATAGTATGCTGTTAAAGGATATGTTCCCGGATTTGTTGCATTGAAGCTGTATGTGAAGTAACCGTCATCGTCGGTTTTTGTAAGATATGTTTTTCCATATATGACTAATCTTACATTTGTTTTTGTTAATGGAACCGGATTATTGTTTAGAGTATAACGTCCATGTACAGTGACTCTTTCTCCAAGCATTGTATCATTTATCGGGTCCAAGTGAATATTTGTTGGTCCTATTCCTGAAACGTTAAAGCTGATGTTTGCACAAGAAGAGGAGTATGTGTCATTTCCCTTATAAGTAGCTGTCAGAGTATTCTTTCCAGGAATTTGAGGATACAATCTTTGTACAAATATTCCATAGTCGTTCGTTGTACTGTTATACTCTGCCCCATAAAATGTCAGGGTTATTGTAGCGTTCTTTATACGATTTCTATTAGCGTCAGTTAACCATCCAAAAGCTTCAAGCCTGTCATTTGCTTCCATATCTTTAATAGGTGCAATGTAAACTTCTGTATTCAGCTTATCATCTGAAGCTTCGGATGATTCTTTTGTCATGTTGTTTTTAACTACTTTGTTATCATATACCACATTATCGTTTACAAGAGGGGTATTCCCCATCCCGTATTCAGATACGATTTCTGTCGTATCTGCTAAAGAGTCCAATTGAGTGTTTTGCTGAGTGTTTGAATCAACATCACCCGCACAGGCCATACCCACCAGTAAAAAGGACAATGTGATAAAAAATAACAATTTAAACTTATTATGTTTTATACTTATCATATTTTTTAAGACCTGTATTTTCAATAAAAAAAAATTCTTATATATATTAATATAAGTTTAAAAAGTAATAAAGATGTTTCCAAATTCGATGATTTTATCATAAAAAAGAGAAACTGTGAG
>DUHK01000078.1 GCA_013330915.1 Methanosphaera sp.
AAAATCACACTTAAAAGCCTTATAGAAGAATTTGAAAACGACACTCCTAACTGGACACCAGATGTTGTGGAAAGAAGAAAAGCTTATGTTCCAAAGATGAACTTCAATACTGTACCACTTAAACCACAGGAAGTCATCAAGGAAATAATGGAAGCAGTAACCGAAGACACCATTGTATCAACCGATGTTGGACAAAACCAGATGTGGATGGCACACTACTACAAAACAAGAAAACCAAGAACATTCCTATCAAGCGGAGGACTTGGAACAATGGGATTCGGACTCCCAGCAGCAATAGGCGCACAGGTGGCAAAGCCTGACGAAAACGTGCTGGCAATATGTGGTGACGGAGGATTCCAAATGGTTTCCCAGGAACTTGCAACAATCAAGGACTATGATTTACCGGTAGTAACCTGTATCCTTAACAACAGATATCTTGGAATGGTATATCAATGGCAGGTACTATACTATGAAAACAGGATTTCACAGACAGAACTTGCACCTACACCAGACTTTGTTAAACTGGCACAATCCTACGGCATAAACGGAGAAAGGGTTGAAAAACCTGGAGAACTAAAAGAAACCATACAAAATGCCCTTAAATCAAGAGAAGCCACAGTAATAGACATAACTATAGATCCTAGTGAACTCTTACCTATGGTACCACCGGGAGAGAAGATTACTAAAATTGTTGGAGAATACAAAGTAGAGGAATGATTAAGATGCATAAAAATAAACATACCATAAGTATACTTGTAGAAAACAAACCAGGAGTTCTTCAAAGAGTTGCAGGACTGTTTACAAGACGTGACTTCAACATAGACAACATCACAGTAGGAAAAACAGCAGAAACAGGAATCTCAAGAATAACTATAACAACCTACGGAGACAACTACACACTCGAGCAAATCATAAAACAACTAAACAAACTCATTGAAATAATCAAAGTACGTGAATTGAAACCTGAAAACACAATAAGAAGACAACTAGCACTACTCAAAATACACGCACCAACAGAACAGGACAAATCCGAAGTAATACAATATGCCAACATATTCAGAGGACACATAATAGACGTTACACCAAAAACAATAACCATAGAAATAACAGGAAACAGTGACAAAATCAATGCACTAATAGAACTGTTAAGACCTTATGGAATTAAGGAAACAGCAAAAACAGGAATAACCGCACTCTCCAGAGGATATAAAACATTATAAAAACTTAACCTCCCAAAACAATTTTTTTTAAAAACAATTTTACAAAAGAAAAAACTAAAACTATCAGAAAATAAAAGAAATAAAAAAAGAATTAAGGAACAATTCAATTTTCCTGTACTATCTGATAGTTATAAAATAAGTAATGGAAAAGTTTAACTCAGTAATACATACCTTAATATTATAAGTTAATTTTTTAAACATCCGATAGGTATGACTTTTATTCCGTCATCCCGTGTATAAGCAAATTTACCTCCTGTTATTATAGCTAAAAATGAAGGTTCAGGTATCTTTGTTTGTTTTTGCTTAATTTTGTTTTTAATTAATTTATCTATTTTTAATAAATTTTTAGCTCCTTTTTCTTCTTCTTTAGATCCAAGTTTAAATTCTATTAATGCATAACGTCCATCATCTAATTGTATTACACAATCAACTTCTAAATTCAATTTATCTCTGTAATAATAAATTTGACCTTTTAATGTTTGTGAATATATTTTTAAATCTCGAATACATAAATTTTCAAATATGAAACCAAATGTAGTTAAATCATAAATCAGCCTTTTTGGTGATAAGTTCAAAGACGCTGTTGCAATTGAAGGATCAATAAATAGTCTTTTAGGTCCTGTTCTTATAACTGTTTTAGATCTTATATTTGGTGACCAACCTCTTATATCATCAATCACAAATAATCTTTTTAAAATGTTGAGGTATTGATAATATGTTGTTGAATCCAAATTGTCATACGTGGCATTTATATCCTTTATTATATTTACATTCTTAGTTAATGTAGAAATATTACGTGAATATGACTGTAATAATAATTTTACTTTATTAGGATCTCTGCTAACATTATCAATATTAGAAACATCAATTTGACAAATTATATCAACATAGGATTTTGAAATTTCTAATTGATCTTCTGGATTTTCTAAGGTTAATGTTTCTGGCCATCCACCACGACAGGAAACATGTATAATATCCTCTAAAGTCAAATCAGATTCAATTCCATCAATATCCAACATTTTATTATCAAATAAATCATTTAAAGAGATTTTTCCATTCGAATCCTTACTTTCATATAAACTCATAGGATACATTAAAAGTCTATGTATACGTCCAGCACCACTATGCATTATTTCTTCTTCATTTACTACAGTTGATCCTGTTAGAATATAATGTCCTTTACCATCCAACTTATCAACACTTGTTCTAACTGCATCCCATAATACTGGAGCTAATTGCCATTCATCAAGTAATCTAGGTTTTTTCCCTTCTAATAATTTTGATGGTTGAATATCTGCTAATTGTAAATATGATGCTCTGTTATCTGGATCTTGTAATCTCAAAATACTTTTTGCAAACTGTTCGGCAGTGGTTGTTTT
>DUHK01000177.1 GCA_013330915.1 Methanosphaera sp.
TTTTTTTTATTCAACAAAATTTTTTTGCCATCCCACTATTGCACACTGTCCCATTGATACGCTTCCGTCCCCTGCACATGTTTGTTCGTGTTGGACAAAGTTATATCCTTCCAGTGTGACCATTGTTTTGACTACCTTTGATATGAACTCATTATAGAACACACCTCCGGTTACCCCTATTGTGTCAGTATCGTATGATTTTGCAACGGATATTGCCAGTTCTGCAAGTTTTTCTGCAAGAGCCCTTTGTGAGGCAACTGCAATTTCTTCAACAAGAACTCCTGTATCAATCAAATCAAGGACATCCATTAACAATTCACTTGTGTTTATTATAATTCTGTCGTTTTCCACTTTTGAGGAGAGTATCATGTCAAGCATGTCAAATCCTTCCCTTGCTGCAGATTCAAGTTTCATGGAACATTCCCCTTCATAACCTCTGTTTTTACTTAATCCCAACAGTACACTGATGCTGTCCAGAACTCTGCCCATACTACTGGTGTAGGCCGTGTTAAAGTTGTTTTCCAGTTGTTTTAGTGTGATGTCCACTTCTTTTTCTCCATACTTGAAGTATGATGAGTAATTGTTTTTCATAAGCCTTCTTAGCTCTTCGGTTTCAAGACAGTTATAGAGTATTCCCATTGCCATGCGTATAGGATATTTTGTACTTAAGTCTCCGCCGGGCATTGGCTGAAGTTGCAGTCCTCCACGGTTGATGTATTGACCTGTATTGTTGAGGTATAATACTTCTCCTCCCCATATATTGCCGTCTTCACCGTATCCTACTCCGTCTGCTGCTATTACAACCATTTCATCCAGGTTGTGTTCAGCCATAAGGCTTGCTGCATGTGCATGGTGGTGTTGTACCTGTACAAGTTCGGCATCATGTTCGACACTTAGCTCTTTTGCAAGCTTTGTTGTGTTGAACTCAGGATGCATGTCCGCAACCACATAGTCTATGTTGTCGCATCTTGTCAGTTTGGTTAGATGTTTGATTGCGTCTTCCATGAATTCGAGTGTCTGGAACTTTGAGGTGTTTCCTATGTGTTGTGAAGGGTAGCATTTACCCTGTTTGAGTAGTGAAAAGGTAACGTCCAATTCAGGTCCTACGGCAAGTATGTTGTCTTTGGTGTTGATGTTTGAAAAGTCAAAAGGCTTTGGAACGTAACCTCTTGATCTTCTGATGAATCCAGGTAATCCATTTCTGTATCTTATTACGCTGTCGTCACATCGGTTGAGTATTGTTCTGTCATGTAATAGATAGTAGTCTGCTATGCCATCAAGTTTTGTGACTATTTCCTCATTGTTTATGAGCATTGGATTTCCGGGCATGTTTGCGGATGTCATAACATAGGCAGGTTCTATCGTGTATTTAAAGAGAAGATGATGTAATCCGGTGTATGGCAACATAACTCCCTGATTATGGAGGCCCGGTGAAAGGTTTTTGGATAGCCTGTAGTCTTCGGATTTGTTTAGTACAACTATTGGTCTTGAAACGGATTCAAGTGTTTTTCTTTCGTCTTCCGTGAAATCTACAAAAAGTCTTGCA
This sequence comes from Methanosphaera sp., assembly GCA_013330915.1. Lineage (GTDB taxonomy): Archaea > Methanobacteriota > Methanobacteria > Methanobacteriales > Methanobacteriaceae > Methanosphaera > Methanosphaera sp11921u. Next base: position 1,547 of record DUHK01000177.1, read on the forward strand.
GTCTGAACATCAGGAGTCATGCATGCAAAGGGCTGTGTTTTTCTTCCGAGCCTTTCCCTTAACTTGTCTATTGCATCGTCCGTGGATGTTTTACACACAAGATGTGTTCCGCCTATTCCCTTTATGGCAAGTATCTCTCCTTCATCTATAAGCTGACTTGCATCACGTATAGGGTCTCTTGTATTTATTTCTTCGTTGCCATACAGGTACACTCGTGGTCCGCAGTCGGGACAGCACGTTGCCTCTGCATGGTATCTTCTGTTTAATGGGTCAAGATATTCATCTTCACAGTAGGAACATAGTGGAAAATCGTCCATGGTTGTGTTTTTTCTGTCGTATGGTACTTCGTCTATGAGGGTGAATCTTGGTCCGCAGTTTGTACATGCCGTGAATGGATAATAATAATGTTGGTCCTCCGTGTTTAGTATTTCATCCAGACATTCGTCGCATATGCTCATGTCAGGTGGTATTACTGCTGACCCTGATATTTCATTGCTGCTGTCTATTATGGTAAAATCATGGTATCGGTTATTTTCGCTTACTTCTTCCTGTATGTCAACTTTGATACTGTTTATTTCGGAACGTATCGGTTTATGTTCCTGCAGTTCATCCACGAAAAGGTTGATATCATCAAGGGATCCCTGCAGTAGTATTTCAACTATATTTCCCATGTTACGTACGTAACCGTTTAACTGCATCACTTTTGCTAAACGGTATACTGTTGGTCTGAAACCAACTCCCTGTACTATTCCATCCACTAATAAGATTGCACTATATTCTTTCATTTTTTTCCCATTATTATTTAATACAATAGTTTATATTTTTTAAAATATTAAAATGAATAGGTTTATATACGATTACGAACTATGAAAAAATAGAATTATTATTATTCTTTAATAGAAGGAGTTTTATGAGAGATATTCTAAAAAAATTAATTGCAGGTGAAATCAGTATTGATGATGCTGAAGACAGACTCAGAATTAATCAGGTTCAGGCTATTGGCGATAATGTCAAGTTTGATGTTTCACGTGAAAAGAGGGTTGGTGTTCCGGAGGCTGTTTATGCTCAGGGAAAAACTGATGAAGACCTGATTAACATTATCAACAATATTGATTCTGTCGATAATCTAATGATAACAAGACTTCCTGAAGAACGATTTAATAAAGTTAAGAATTATTTAAATGATGATGTGCTGAAGAATTCAAAATATTTCAAAGAGGCATCTATATTAAC
>DUHK01000164.1:0-4394 GCA_013330915.1 Methanosphaera sp.
TATATCTTTGGAATTGTATTGGGTAGCATGTTTTTTTTTATCAATGTTGTGATTGTACATCATATCTTCAATGGTGAGATTACTGTGTATTCTTAGTTGATTTTCCATATTCGATATGATGTGTTTTTTAGTAAATTCTAATCGAAAGCTGTTTTGTCTGCCTTATCCAGCCATTGGTTAACGATTTTTATGGCACAATAGTTTCCACACATTGTACATGTGTCTTCTTCTTCAGGTGGTCTTTTGTCTCTGATTGCTTTGGCGTCATCTGGCCAGAGTGCAAGTTTGTATTGATCGTTCCAGTTTAATGATTTTCTTGCATCAGCCATTTTGATATCGTCCTGACCGAATCTTTCCATGTCAATTGCAATGTCTCCTGCATGTGCACCTATTTTTGTTGCAATTACTCCTTCTTTTACATCCTGTACGTCAGGTAATGCAAGGTGTTCTGCAGGGGTTACGTAACATATGAAATCTGCACCGGATTTTGCACATTGTGCTGCACCTATTGCTGATACAATATGGTCATATGCAGGTGCAATGTCTGTTACAATAGGACCGAGCATGTAAAATGGTGCATTGTTACACATTTTCTTTTGAATGTTGATGTTGGTTTCAATTTCGTTGATAGGTATGTGTCCTGGTCCTTCAACAATTGTCTGAACTCCTCTTTCCCTTGCCCTGTCAACCAGTTCACCCAATATTATCAGTTCCTGTATCTGTGCCCTGTCGGTAGAATCAGTTAGTGCTCCGGCTCTCATGGCATTTGCCATACTTAGACATACATCATACTCTTCAACAATATCCAAAATCTGGTCGTAATTTTCGTATAATGGGTTTTCACAGTCATTATGTACCATCCATGATGAAATGAATGATCCTCCTCTACTTACAAGTCCTCCGTTTCTTCCTTGTCTTTTCAATCTTTTCAGTGTTTCCCTGTTAACTGAACAGTGTATTGCCATGAAATCGATTCCGTCTTTTGCCTGTTTTTCAATGTTTTTAATCATTTCGTCAGGGTCCATGTTAATTGCTGCACCATCTTTTTCTATGGCTTCCACGGCGGTCTGGTATATTGGTACACTTCCTACTGGTTTGTCTGTGTTTTTGAGTACGGTTCTTCTTATATGGTCAAGGTCTCCTCCGATACTTAATTCCATGAGTGTATCACAGCCTGCTTCTTCTGCAGCCTTTGCCTTTTCCAGTTCTTCGTCCAGATTTATAATGTCTGTGGAAGTACCTATTGTTGCATTGACTTTTGTTCTAAGATTTTTTCCTATACCTACTGCAACAGTTTCTCTCTGGTTGTTGTCAGGTATTGCAATGTATCCTTTTGCAACCATTCTTCTTATGTATTCGGGATCCAGTTTTTCATCAGCAGCAACTTGTTTCATTGCTTCGGTAATGTTACCATTCATTGCTTCGGTCATTTGTGTCATTTTTTTTATGCTCCTTTAATCTTTGTTTTATCATTAAAAAATAATTGGGGCTGACAATAATCGATAATTGTCATCATAATAAAACTAATTTTATATTAATTTATAGAACTATTTAAAGATTAATGGAGTTTTATTTTAAAATTAAAGGTTAATTTACTAATCATTTGTTTTATTAATTAAAATTTAGTCGCAATTTAAGATTTATTAAAAAAACAGGTAATTTTTCAATCATTATTTAATGTGTATTTTTAAAAAAATTCCTGAAAAAAAGAAAAAATCGGGGGGTGAATATCATTTAAAAAAATAACTTTCCTATTTAAAACTCACTGTCAGGCCATTTGTTGTTCATTCTTTCCAAAGCCTGATCAGGATGTGGTATGTTTGTCTGTGTTCCCTGAGTTTCAACTATATATGATGAAACTGTACTTGCAAAACGTCCGCAAGTTTTCAAATCATTATCTCTTAAGTAAAAACTTAAAAATGAAGCACGGTATGAATCACCAGCACCAGTAGGATCAACTGCTTTTGTTGGAACGGCTTCAATCTCAAGAGCATCTTCACCATTTGCATAAATGACACTGCCCTTATCTCCAAGAGTTTGAACAATAATATCCAAACCTTCATTCAAGAGGTCTTCCTTGGATTTTTCCAACAGGTCACATATATGTTCTATTTCATGTTCATTTCCAAATAATATGTTACAGTTTTTAACAAGCTCCTGTAAATCCTTTGTTGAATACAAATGTAAATCCTGTCCCGGATCAAATGACACTAATTTATTGTTATCATAAGCGTATTTTCCTGCCTTGATGTTAAATTGAGGGTCACCAGTTGCAAGATGCACTGCATTTGCATGGTCAATAGCTTCAGTCGGAACTTCTGAATTGGAGTATTCCTCTGCAGCACCCCAATAGAAGTAAAACATCTGTTCATCTTCAGGATTTGTTAATACGAAAGCCGTAGGTGTGTTGGCTTTTTTGGAAACGATCATGTTTGAAATGTCAATTCCTGCATCAAGCATTTCTTTTTCGTATTCACTGTCTTTAAAATCCTTTCCTATGCAGGAAATCAAACCTACATCCAAGCCCATTTTGTTAGCTACAACAGCTACGTTTCCTGCAGCACCTCCGTGAAATGTTTCCATTTTTTCCACGATGGCTGACGTATTTATTTTTGAAAATTCCTTAACTTCCATGATGTAATCAAAAGCAGTATGTCCTAATACTAGTAAATCCATGTTTTCCATTGTTGGCCTCCTTTCATTGTGGTAAATATTTTTTTATATAAGTTAATTATATTATTAACAATGTATCATATTCTATAATATCATATGTACCTACCTAATTATACAATTTTTCATGCTATGTTGGGTCGGCCTAATAATTAAGTAAGATGATGAAAAATGTTTGAAAATAAAGATTCAGTACGTGATAAGTTACTTTTATTATTATCCATTGCCACTGGACTTTTTGTTGGTTTGGTAATCACAGCATTCTGTATTGAATATAAATTGTTTGTATACGGGGTAAATATTGATGTATTCATAGCACCTTTGGTTGCCGGATTTGTTGAAACTTTTGTATCCAACAAACTTAGAAAGAAGTCATCAGGTGCAATAAGTGCAATAATCCTGTTTTTTGTAACAAACGGTATAGGATGGCTGTTTCCAACAACACCACTGTCCTTTAACATATTCACGGTAGGTGGATTTTTGTTAATGTTACAGGCAGCTTTTCCACTGATGATAAACTACCTCATTATTGGTATTTTCTTCATGATAACATACCTCTTTGGTCTGGCAGGTAGTTTCATCGGATTAAAATTCAACAAAAAAAGCGAATCATACGTACATGTAGGACAAATAGAACCTGTCGAAGATTTGAATGTAACAATATTCAATTCAAAACCTCAAATTCCAATAAAGGAATATCATGGTTTGGTTTTCTCTGAAGATGTTATTGATTTTGATGAAAAGGATTTTCAGGAACGCTTAAAATACATAGGTTCCAGCATAGAAAACAAAAACATGTTAAAAAGTCAGGATTATGCAACTGCCAGAAAATACATCTTACATAATTTACAAAAGGAAGCTCTTAAACTCAATGCAAATGCAATACTGGAATTACAATTTGAATACACAAACTACAACCAGCAAATTCCACCTGATGTAATAATTGCTGCCTACGGTACCGCAGTAACAGTTGATGAAAAGTATCTATAAAAAAAGTCAATAAAAAAAGGGGGATAATGATGGGTTTATTTTTCCCATCTTTTTCTGTCTAACAATTCTTGTTTTTTACCTGCATTCCATCCACCGGATGCACTTTCGGAATGTCCTACTTGTTGTACATATCCTGTGATTCTGTCATACCATTCTACGTTTTTAGTTTCTCCACAGTGTGTACATGTGGACTGTAATCCTTTCATTAATGTTTTACAGTTTACACAGAAACTTAATGCACTGCTGTATGCCCAGAAACCGATGTCTGTTTTTCTTGCTATTTTGTTTGTTAAACTCATTAAACTGTCAGGATCACTGTATGATTCTCCCATGAATGCGTGGAATATGTGTCCACCTTGTGTTAATGGGTGGTAATCTGATTCGATTTTTATTTTTTCAGGTAAGCTTAATGCAGTGTCCACTGGAACGTGGCTACTGTTTGTGTAGTAGGATGCATTGCTGTCACCGTTACATATTACCTGATCAGGGTATTTTTCTCTGTCCATTGTTGCAAATCTGTAGGCGGTACTTTCTGCAGGTGTCTGAATTACTCCCCATCTTAGGCCTGTTTCACTTTTAAGCTGGTTTGCCCTGTCGTTTATGTATTCAAGTACTTTATGTCCTAACTTGTTTGATTCAGGGTCTTCAAGTCCTGCTCCTGTCTGTGCCATTAACATTTCGTTTAATCCTACAAATCCGAATGAAAGGGTACTGTTGTCAACCTGGTAGTATGG
>DUHK01000164.1:4560-12663 GCA_013330915.1 Methanosphaera sp.
TAGTCATCAAGGTAATCGAATATTTCGTTTTCATCCCTTGCGTTGTATCCTATACGTGGCAGGTTCATGGTTACGTATGCTAGGTTTCCTGTTCTTAGACAGTCTTTTTCCCAGTCTCCTGTCCAGTTGTCTGAGAGTCTTGTTCTGCATCCCATGTAGTTTGCCATGTTTCCCATGTATTTTGGTAACATGTTTATGAAGTATGCCGTTCCGAATTTTGCTGAGAGGTAGTGTACCCTGTCAATGTCTTCCTGGAATTCCGGTGTTAAACATTCTTTTCTGAGGTAGTATATTGTGTTAGGGAAAAGGTGTGGTTTTCCTTCTGCATCTCCTTTTATGAGTGCTTCAGTGAATGCTCTTTGCAGGAGTCTTACTTCTTTTTCGTAATCTCCGTATACTCCGCATACTTTTCCTCCAGGACCGTATGCAGGTTCGTTTTTAAGGAAGTCAGGTACTGTAAATTCGAGTCCTATGCTTGTGAAAGGAACTTGTCCTCCACGTGCAGCGTATGCCATGTTAAGGTTGAATATTAACATTTCAACGGACTGTTTGATTTTTTCGTATGGAAGGCCCACTGCAAACGGTGCTACAAAGACGTTCCATAAACTCATGGCTTGTCCTCCACTCATGTTCTGTTGTGCTGCAAGCATTATTTCTCCAGAGTGGTTCATGAGTGTTTCAATATGGTTTGGTGCTCCTGCCACACTTGTGTGATCACCTGTTCCGTCTACTTTTAATCCGTACCTGATGAATTGTCTTAAATCGTGTTGCAGGCAGTTTATTGGTCTTCCTGCGAAGAATTCAAGGTCGTGTATGTGGACTGTACCGTTCATGTGTGCATCTGCAAGGTGATGTGGGAGGATGTTTAGTAATGCGTATTGTTTGAGTGATTCGTCTGCAACGTATTTGTGTATGGTTTCAGGGTTATGCATCATGTTTGCATTGTCCTTGTTACCGTTTTCTATGAGGTGGGTTATGTTGTATACAGGCATTCCGAGTCTTGTGTATTTTCTTCTTAGTGATTCAAGGCCGTTTTCAGTTAGTTTTGTGTTAACCATTTCCCTGATGATTGGTGCGGTCAGGTAGTCAAGTTGTAGTTTTTTAAGTTCTTTGTACACCTCGTTTGCAATTTTGTTTGCCAGTTTAGGTGTTGTCTGTGTTTCCTGTATTAAGGTATTTGCGATTTTTGATTTGTCGAATGGTTCTATTGTGTCTCTTCCGGTTCTTACACGTAAGGTATTGTTGTTATAATATTTATCTGCAAGTTTTTCGTTTTCTTCTTTGAGTAATTGATATATTAATCCTTTGATTTCCTTTGTTGTTATGTCGTCATGTGCTTCTTTGGATACTTTGTATGCTATTTTTTCTGCTAATCCTAATGGAATGTTTATCATTATGCATGATTTTATTAGTTTTTCGTAGCTGAATTTTTCTTTTATCCCGTCGTTTTTTATAACGTGGATTTCATTAAGATTATATGTATCTTGTATGGTTTCTGGGTCTTTCATCATATTAATCACATATCAATATTTAATTCTAAATTATTATTAGTTCATGTTAATATATAAAAATTAGTATTTTTAGTTCGTATATTAATTAACTGTTCGTATATTAAAAAACAAAAAGTGAAATAATAAAAAGGGAGGGGAATTTAGAAAAATACATCCAGAGAACTCTGCTTAGATTTGTCACTTTCAAATAAAGAATTAATAGCAGTCTCCAAAATCTCTATACGTTCAACAACATATGGATTAATCGGATATCTGTGAGCTAAATCCTTGGATATGTCCAAATACTTTAGAACAGAACCTTTTGAAATACTGAGTATCAAATCGTTTCCGCAAGTACACTGTCCTGAGAGTGGAATTCTCCTGTATTTGGCTCCACATTTAGTACAACGTACCTTCTGTCTGGAAAATGCTCTGATGTTACCAGCCATGTCTGGCAGGAAGTGGGAGTTAATTACACCCTCAACCACACCTTTTTGGTCAACAGATCTCAGCAATTCGGCCAGACCGATTTGACTTTCAACCTTTTCCTTCATTGTCTGCAAAGTTTTATAAAGACATATTTTTGGTCCGGCATGTATCGAACTAGTTGGGTGGGAGTACATGATTCCATGATACTGGGCATCAGTACCAAGTCTTCCCTCAACATTATCAATCATATCATTAACATCAGACGGTTTCACACCACCCTCCTCTGTTTTATGATAAATTTCAAGAGGAATCCTCCACATACAATCGATGTTGTGTGATTCATCGTCAATTTCCTCAGGATCTATACGAATACTTAAAACCAACGGAGCATCCATACTACCACCACGGGTACTTGGCAGATAAGTCTTACCAAAGTTTAGCAACGCATCCAACAACAGCATAACCGCATCTTCGTCACTGTCACAATTTCTTCTTTTTGCAGAATGGAAATATGGATGTGCATAACAAGCGGAAGCCTTGGTGAAACCGACTATTCTTCCCAAAACACCAGCGGACGTGTGTGGTGCAAGACCTGCAATCAGATGACCAACCAGGTCTGTACGGGTTTGAGCATTGTAAAACGGTTCAAGACCATAATACTTGACAAGCAAATCATCAATAAATTGTGAAACCTTTAAAAGATAATCTCCACAACTTTCACTCACCACAATATCCTGAATCTTAATTTCAATAATCTGATTGTCATCTGTAATAGGTTTGCCATAAATGTCTTCGGTATAACCCATTTCAACAATCTTTTCATGTTTAACACCAATTTCCCTAGGAATGAAATGTGTTAATGGTAAGTCGGTTGAATCATGTCTAATCGTACCGTCACGATAGGTGTACACATCATGCAACGCCCTGAGAATACCCTTTTCCAGAGGTTCAGGGAACTTGTCCTCGGATATCAAACCTTTTACACCTTTAACAGAATCCAGTCTTCTGACGTTCACATTGTCAAAGGCATCGTTGAGCAATTTGCCTAACTTAATGTTCTTATTTGCAGAATTTTCAAGCTCAGTACGGGAACCGCAAACAGGACAGATTGCCTTGAAGGAAGTAACCTTACATGTAGGGTTTGTACATTTACACTTTGCAAGAGTGACCTTGATTGTTCCCTTTTTGGCAGCCTCAACAATGTTACGAATGTTTCCAGCATAATTTCCTATAGGGAAAAGTGAATGAGGTGCCGGTTTCATCAGACGTTCCTTAGTCTTTTCAGGACGACCTACACGACCACCAATGTACGTTGGAGCTTTGGCCTTGATAACAAAATCGTTAATCTGGTTGATGGCCTCAACACTTTTAACGTCTTCGTCAGGAGTCAAATGTTTGTTCAATGTTTTCATCAGGGCATAGAGGTTATCATTGGAAATAACCAGTGATTTGTTGTTAACGTGGTGTGGAACACCGATAACTTCCAGAATCCTCTTATGATAATCTATAGGAATTCTGTTCATATCAACATTAAACACTTTCTCCGGACTTTCAACGTGTTCATAAAGATAATCATGCAACTGGTTGAGTTCCTCCTTGGACACGTCATGGTAATAGAATGTGTATTTTGGATGTAACGGAGTGTTTGTTTTAGCGGCAATTTCAAATGCCTTTTTTGCATCAATTTCAAGCTTCAAAAGGTCGGTTAATTCCAGTTCTTCTTTAAATCCTATGCCAAAATCGTCATGACTTTCCTTAAAGTAGTCCGATGCTTCTACTTCCTGAGCCCACCATTCTTCACACCATGCTGACACGTCAAGTGGAATGTTTCCTCTTAGATATTCTCCGAATGCTACAAGCATATCTCCCAGGAACAATATTTCAGAAACTTCTTTTCTGATTTTCATGGCCTGTGCCACATTATTTACTGCAACAACATCTCCATTATTCAGCTTGACTATGGGTCCTTCAATGGAATCGCAAGGCACTACACAATTACCCTTTCCCGGTTTTTCAATCTTCATCTGTGTACCGATGGCCAGAAATTCAACTATTTCCATTGTGGCGGGATGTATTGCCATTGAAGCCAGTCCACTATCTCTTGTCCTACCATATCTTAACCGGAATCCGCCCTTGGCACCAGGATATGCCATAACAGGTCTTCCACCAATGATATCTTCCATGTACTTGGCTTTCTTTTTAGTTTTTTTAGGGGCCTTTTCTGCAGTTTCTTCCTTTTTATCCTCTTTCTTCTCAGGTTTTGGTGCTGTAAAGTATTCCAGCCATGTCCAACCATCAATACCAAGAGTGTTCGCATATTTAACAATTTTACGTGACTTCTGTATAACTCCTTCAGCTATAGCAAGCAATGCACCACCACGTATATGGTTTGTTTCTACACGTGGAAGATCCCTGTTTTGCACTTCAATAGCATCTGTCTGTTCACCGGTCACTTCAACAGGAATACCCTTAACTGCCTTTCTGACTTCCTCGGGGGTAGGTGAATACTGGAGGTTTGTAACTTCGGACTCGTATAATTCAACCTCTTCCACATATCTTTCGATTTCGTCATCGGTTGGTTTATAACGGTCATGTCCCTGTGCAATCCTAATATAATCTCCTATAAGAACTGCAAGTGCTGCTGCAGTACCTCCTGCACTACGAATAGGTCCTGCAAAGTATACTCCGAAACATTTACTTCCATCAGGATTGTCCTTGATTTTAACCTTAGCAATACCTTCCAGAGGTGCGGCCACAACACCCTCTGTAAGAATTGCCAGTGCGGTACGGATTGCACTGTCAGCATTCTGTTCCTGGATTTCGTAGTTGTTTTTTTCACCCGGCTTATCGTCCTTTGTTGCAATTTCCTTAGCAATCTGGAATGCAACTTCTTCCCTGGACATGCTTTCTTCTAACTTTTTAATTCTTTTAGCAACGCCTTCAGGACCAACAAGCCCTTCAACACGTTCGGCAAGGTCCTTTGCCAAAGGAATTTCAGGTTCCAGTTCCAAATCTTTTCCCTGTTTTCTTGCTTCACGAGCTATATCATAAAGTTCTTCCGTTTTTGCTTCTAACATTTCAAAATAATCCACTTGTTTAACCTCCCTTAACATTTTTTGAAATAATTTTTTTTAGATACTGTAAATATTTTTATCTTTTTTAGTGTTTAATTTTTTTCATATAATATTATTATGTTGATTCATAACCTATTTCAATATTAAAAATTTTAGTAAGTTAAACTAATATATCTATATAGAATAAAAATTTATTAAAAATAGAAAATTATAACAGGGTTGGTCTAATGATAAACGATTCATATAACAAACAATGGAAACTTGATTATTTTAAAATATTCGCTACACAACACAGTAACGTTTCACAAATGGAAGAAGCGGATAAGCTTAAATTCGGTCATTTTCCACCGGTAATAGGAAACTTTTATGAAAACCCAATAGATAGTGAGGCTCTTAAGAGCATATGTTCGGCCAAATTAAAGATTACAAAAGCAAAATACGATGAAAACTACAACAATGACATCGTAAAAATAGATTACGCCGACACAATCAAAGGACAGCTAAACAATCTGATGCAACAGCAGATAGCACAACTAAACCAGGAAGATCCAAACTTCCTCTCCGATGAAGAAAAAAATATAATTGAAGAAGCCGATTTTCCGTTCATAAGATTGATGACACTGGTGTATGTTAAGGACACCAATGAAATGACTGAAGATGAACAGAAAGAATGGAAAGAATCCATGAATAACTTCATCAACCAGCAAATACTTTTCGGAGTGGTAAACACTTACTATACTATGAAACTCTATCAGGACAACAATTACGTTCGCCTCTTCCAGACACCATACAACAAAAGACAGCTATGGGATGAATATGCCAACAACAAGGAAGGATTCTGTGTCGTGTATGACTTCAAGGAAATAAGCAAAAAAAATGCAACCCAATTAAACAAGTTATATCCAGTACTTTATGTCGATAAAAAGGTAACAGAAGACGATTTTGATTACGTAATACACAACTCACATTGTGCCTCATTAACAAGCCTTAAAGATGAGGTAAAAGATTACTACAACGAATGGATGTACATATACAACCATCATTTCACTGAAAGAGAATACATAATGCTGGACAACCTTCTGGAACCAATCTATTCAAACACATTCAATTACGAACCGTTACAGGAAGTTCTTAAAACAAATTATCTTGTGCCAAAGGACGATGATCTTGAATATGATTATCGGCAGATTATTGATGACATAGTGGCCATACTTGAATCAGAACAATTCCAGAACGGAATAAGACCATCCTTTGAAGAAGTTCTTAAGATTACTGAAGATGACATGGAAGTCGAATTTTTAAAGCCGGAAGCAGTATATCTTGGTACAAATTTCCCTGAAGATAAAATTCAGGAATATAAGGAAATAGTGGAAGGGGAAGGCATTAGAATTTTCATAATCAAGGATAAAGATGGAAAATTCTTCAAATCACTGGTTTAGGGATAACATGTCAAAAACACTCTATGAAAAACTGGTTGATGTATACGAAAAAATCAGCAGCACCACCAGTCGTCTGGAAAAAGAGGATATTATTGCGGAATTTTTAAGATATGTGAAGGATAATGATCCTGAGATAACCTATGATATCACACTCCTGCTTCAGGGAAAAATCTTTCCACCATGGAGCGATAAGGAGATGGGAATATCCACACAACTTATTATCAAGGCATTATCCAAGCTGCTTGGTGAAAACACCAAAACAATCGAGGACAGGCTGGCATCGGTGGGGGATATGGGTGAAATTACCCAGGAACTGGTTGCCAACAACAAACAGGTAACATTCTTCAAGGTACCTCTAACGGTTAAGAAGGTAATTTCCAACCTCAGAAAAACCGAAAGCATCACAGGAAGCAACTCCCAGAACAAAAAACTCAACTATATCCTTGAGTTATACACATCAGCTTCACCTCTTGAGGCCAAATACATTACAAGAACCATAACTGAAAAACTCAGAATAGGTGTGGGTGAAGGAACCCTTGTGGAGGCAATAGCCAAAGCGTACTCCATAGACAAGGAAGTTATTGACAGGGCATACATGCTCTCAAACGATTTGGGTGAAGTTGCCCTAAGGGCACAGGATTCAATAGAATCCGTTCAAAGCCTGACCATTGCTCCGGGCAAACCGATAAAGCCTATGCTGGCACAGTTAAGTCCTGGTATAACAGAAAGTATTGAGGAAATGAAGGAAGTTGTCTGTGAAACCAAATATGATGGAATCAGGGTTCAGATTCATAAAAAGGATGATGAAATCAAGATATTCACAAGACGTCTGGAAAACGTTACCAATGCACTGCCCGAAATAGTTGAATACATCAGACATGCATTGCCTGATGAGGATTATATTGTGGAGGGTGAAGTGATAGCCACAAAGGACAACGAACCAATTTCCTTCCAGTACATTCTCCAGAGGGTCAAACGTAAGTATGATGTTGACAAGATGCGTGAAAAGATTCCTCTTAAAATATTCCTCTTTGATGTACTCTACTTTAAAGAACCTGTTGCCGAGGAATCACTTGGTAAAAGAAGGCAACTTCTGGAGTCCATTGTTAAGGTAAGTGATGACGTTGAACTAAGTACCATGAAGATTGTAACTCCTCAAAACAATCAGGATGCCGTTGATTTGTTTAACTGGTCTATAGATAACGGTCATGAGGGTATAATGTTCAAGGACATAACAAGCCCGTATTCTCCAGGTAAACGTGGTAAAAACATGCTTAAGTTCAAGCCTGTGAGGGAAACCCTGGACTGTGTGATAACAGGAGGAATTTATGGAAAGGGAAAAAGGGCCAAATTCTTCGGATCATACCTTTTATCCTTGCTTGATTCCAAGACCGGTGAATACAAAACGTTGGTTCATGCAGCCACGGGAATGGATGATGAAATGCTTGCAACATTAACTGAACGTATGCAGCAGCACATAATTTCAACCTCTGAACAGACGGTAACATTCAAACCTGCAGTAATTCTGGAGGTTGCATTCAGTGAAATAGTTGAGAGCAACGAGTATGAATCAGGATATTCACTAAGATTTCCCGCCATAAAAAGGGTACGTGATGACATAGGACTTGATCAGGTAGATACTCTTGATAAACTGATGCAACTTATTGAATT
>DUHK01000143.1 GCA_013330915.1 Methanosphaera sp.
TCAATATTATTTTTTTTATAATTTTGGCTACATTTTTTACAAGTAATTGTAGCATATTCCTCTAAGTGACCTATTGCAATTTTATGTGAAGCAATAGCGGATTTAACTTGATCCAAGATATTTTTCTTATTAGATGCCTTAATACGGAAGTATTGTGCATGTCTGGATTGATCATGCACATCATCTGGAATTACTTCAGTAGTATTACTTCCTCCCCCTTTTCCAAATCTTTTTAAAGCACTATAAGGAGAAGTAAAACCTCTTATTTCCATTTTGTTTCTGAGATTTTGAAGGTGTTCCAAATTTTTCTTAAGATAAATGAAAATTTCAATAAAACTTTCAAAATCTTCGATACTTTCGGCTAAGATGGGTTTACTTTGAATCTTTTTAAGATACTTCTCACTTTGTGTCACTAAGGTTTCACTCATTTTATATGTTCACCAACATTTCCTTCTGTAGTTAAAAGTTCAACACTGTCTGTTGCCAGAAGCATTCCGTTTGATTCAACACCGAATAATTTTGCCGGTTGTAAGTTTGCTACAACAATAACCTTTCTGTCGACAAGGTCTTCAGGTTCGTATTTTTCTGCAATACCTGCAACTACCTGCCTGATTTCATCACCGAGGTCTACCTGTACTTTAAGTAATTTTTTAGAGCCTTCAATCTTTTCAGCTTCTTTGATTTGTCCAACAACCAGGTCTACTTTTGCAAATTCATCTATACTTATTAAATCACTCATGTTTTCATCCTCTTTTTCTTCTTCTTTTTCATCTAATGCATATAATTTTTCTTTTTCGTCTGCAATAACTTCGTCTTCTATCTTTTTAAATAAAGGTTTGGCCTTTTTGATTTGATGTCCAACTTCCAGGAATTCTGAGGCTTCTTCCCATTTAACTTTAGGAGTTCTATCCTCAAAGTTCATGAAACCGTCAACAACTTCGCATGGCATTCCTATAACTTCACGTATTTTCTGTGTTGATTCAGGAATGTATGGTGTCAGGATAATTGACAATGCATGAACTAACTGGTTGGACAGGTATAAACAAGTTCTTGCACTTGCTTCATCTTCCTTGACAGCTTTCCAAGGTTTTTTATCGTTGAAATATTTGTTGGCGTCTTTTGTGACAGTCATTATTTCCTGTAATCCTGCTCTGAATCTGAAGTTTTCAATACAGTCGGCAACTATGTTAGGCAATTCTTTGATTTTCCTTTCAAATTCCTTATCCTCATCTGAATATTCTCCAGGTTCAGGTATTTTGCCGTCGAAGAACTTATTCGTGAAGGTAAATGTTCTGTGAATAAAGTTTCCAAGGTTGTCTGTCAGTTCATTGTTGATTCTTCTTTGGAAATCGTCCCATGAAAAGTCGGTATCCTTGTTGAGTGGTGCATTGATTACCATGTAGTATCTTAGAAGGTCGCTGTTAAATTTATCCAGGAAGTCCTTGACCCATATTACCCATCCTTTACTGGTGGACATTTTACGTCCTTCAAGTGACAGGTATCCTCCTCCGATTACGGAATAAGGAAGTTTCATGTCACGTCCCATAAGCATACTTGGCCAGAATATGGTGTGGTGATATATGATGTCCTTTCCGATAAAGTGCACGGTCTTATCATCCCAGTAGCTTTTCCAGTCAAGTCCGTGTTCTGTTGCCCATGTGTTTGCGGATGACTGGTATCCTATGAATGCTTCGGCCCATACGTATAAAACCTTTCCTTCTGAATCTTCAAGGGGAACAGGAATACCCCATGTCATGTCACGGGTCATAATCCAATCGTTCAATCCTTCATTCAACCATTCTTTTGCAAAGTTCTTAACGTTTTTAGGCAGTTTGTCATTGTTGTTTATCCATTCTTTAAGTGGTTCTTCAAATTCATGTAACTTGAAATAGTATTGTTCTGATTGTTGTGCGTGTGGTGTTCCATCACATATCAGACAATGAGGTTCCACCAGTTCTGTCGGATTCAGGTGACGTCCACAAACTTCACACTGATCTCCTCTTGCACCTTCACTTTCACAGTGAGGACAGGTTCCTTCAACGTATCTGTCAGGTAAGCTGCGTTGACAGTTATCACAATAAAGTTGGTCTATGGTTTTCTCATAAATGTATCCCTTATCATATAACTCCTTAAAGAATTCCTGTGCCATTTCATAGTGGACTTTGTCAGTAGTTCTTCTGAAGCTGTCCAGTGAAATGTTGCATGCTTTCAAATCGTTACCTATTAATTCATGGTATTTGTCGGTAATGTCCTTGGGACTGATATTTTCCTGTTCGGCTCGAACTGCAATAGGTGTTCCATGTTCATCTGTGGAACAAACCATTACGGTATCCACTCCATTCATACGGTTATACCTTGCATAAATGTCTGCAGGTATATATGTTGAACGAAGATGTCCCAAATGGCATGGACCGTTAGCATAAGGTAATGCGCATGATATAAATAACTTACTCATTGTTGTTAATTCTCCCTTCGTCAATAATTTAAAAATAATTTATAAAATAATGTTGATAATTCTAAAATTAAGTTATACTTATATTATATTTTGTATGTTTTATTTAGTTTGCTATATTTTCTAAAAAAATTGGTAATCCTTTTTCCAAAAAATTTTATTCTCTTTAAATATATTAGGAGTGTTTATATAGATATTATAATATCATGATAAAAACACCTTATATAAATCCATTTAGCAATGATGCTAAAGAAATTGTTAGTAGGTTAGGTCAAGTAGACACTTTAGACAAAAGAAACGATTCTTTAATGATAATCGTAAATCATACGCGTGGACAGAATCTAAACGATCCTCATACGCTACCGGAAACATTAAAGGATCTGGCAATTGCCCGTTTCGAATGGTCTTTATTTAGAAAAACAAGTGAAAATCAGGAAAAGAAGTATGAATACCTCTTCAACCCCGAAATATATGAATATGATGTGGTATCATTTTATCTCTTGTGTCAGGCGGTGGCAATAAAATACGGTCCAGACAGTCACGAAGCGAAAATGGTGCTTGATTGTGAGGAGGACATAATATCCCAAAGACTTGAAATATTAAAGGCGGAATCAAACGATTTTCAATCAAGTTTTCTGAGAAAAGCCTTAAATCAGCTTATAGACACAAACAACATCCATTGGACAGATTTGAAAGAGGTTTTTGACCTGGGAAAACTGGATATTAATGAAGTGTTGTTGGCAGACGGCAAAATCATCCTCGAATATGAGGATTTCATAGCCCACTACGGTGACTTAATACATAACAGGGATCCGCGGACAATGTATGAGGTTACAGCAGGAATAAACATCAAATCCAAACTGCTTTTAGGTCTAATTAGATTATACACCAAGCAATACATTGAAACGGTATATGAGATGTCAAAAAGGATGGTCGAGCCAAACGAGATACTGCTGGATTTGGCCGATAACATCAAGGAGATTCAACAGAGGGCACAGGACCTTAAATATGCTGGTGCAGGAAGTTCAAATTATATTGATGATAAGCCGATAAGCTATGAAATGGAAGCATTCCCTCCATGTGTAAGAAAATGTATGGACGGCATTAAAAGTGGTGGAAGAAACGATGCAATTGTACTGTTTTTGACACCATTTGTATCCTATTCAAGGTTATGTCCAGGAATATTTTCAAAACAGGAACAAAACATTAAGGTATCTGATGTGGACCCTTCACTGGAAATCACCCTAAATGAGGTAATTCCAATGATATACGATGCAGCAGAAGCATGCAGTCCACCATTGTTCAAGGACCAGCCTCAGGAAAAAATAAACATAAACTCCAAGCTGGGATTTGGATTACATTCCCAACTAAAATTGGACAACGAGGGAGAAACACATTGGTACACTCCAATGAGTTGTGAAAAAATCAAGTTGCACATGCCAAGCTTATGCACCCCAAGTGTTGATTGTAAAAAAATAGGAAATCCATTAACCTACTACAATCGAAAAAGAAGATTGATGAAGAAGGATAACACCAACAGACAGGTGGAAGAACATGGAGATTGAATTAAAACCTGCATCAAACTATGAAAGAAAACTCTTTTACAGGGAAGAGTGGGATGTCAAGGACGTTCCGGACTTTGTAATGAACTCTCTGACAAGCAGGGAATTCGGATTTGATCATTTTGGACAGGGACCTAACGACAGGTATAAAACATTTCAGGATGCCCTTAGATTAAAACGATTCATAAAGGCCAAACAGCCCTTTGCATCATATTGTTCTGTTGCATACTATGACAATCCCAAACAAAGAAAGGGTTGGCAGAAATCGGAACTGGTTTTTGATGTTGATGCAAAAGACGTACCTATCAGAACCTGTGACTGTGGCGAGGGAGAGGTTTGTCCGCACTGTTTGAATCAGGCAAAAGAAATAGTTTTAATGATAAGAGACGTATTAAAGGGAGAAATGGGTTTAAAAAACATTAACATGATTTATTCCGGTAGAGGATACCACGTCAGGGTAATTGATGATGATGTTATGGAAGCATCAAGTGAACTGAGAGGACAGATTGTTCAATATGTAATCGGAGCAAAAATGCCTGATTTGTCAAATTCGTTGGGTTTTACGAATCTGCAGCATTTCATCATTCCATACGGATATCCCAAAAACTTCACAAAATGGTCAAGGTACACAATTCTTCATTTAACCAAAGACTCAAAATTGGACAACGTTAATGCCAAGCTGTTGAAGGATGTGTTAAAATATAGAAATGCATTGGAAGAAAATCAGTGGGGATTGTTCAGGGGTAACATAGGTCCAAGAAGGTTTGATAAGGTAATGAATGCTGTAGCCAGAATAAATATGAACATCACGGACACAAAGGTTTCAATAGATTTAAAACGTATTTTAAGGTTGCCTTCAACATTACATTCAAAGGTAAGTATGAAGTCAACCCTAATCAAAAACATAGAGACTTTCGACCCCTTTGATGATGCAGTTCCAAAGTTTGTGTATGAAAGAAAATAGTTTCATCATCTGAATAGTTTATAATCAGGGTGGAGGTGCATGAAAATATTTTCTAAATCTTCTCTTTTTTCATTGTTTATCACGCTTTCTGCAGTATCTAACCGGTAATTATTGGTGAGTTCATCCTTGATGTTTTTACCAAGTTTTAATATGCTTCTGTTTTCTTTTTTAACAATGTTTTCAATCATTTCCGTAACTGATTTATATTTTCTCTCAGAAATGGCAATCCACTTGTCATTCTTAATATAAGCGTTGGGATATTTCTTTTTAAAGTTAAATCCGTTTTCCCTGTATCTTACTATCGGGCCGTGATGAATCTTAACGTTTGACAACTTGTCCACATCATATTCCAGGATTATATGGGCAACATTCTCGTTGTCTATGTAAAAGTTACTTTCTATGATATTGAAATCGTATATTTCAGACACGTTGATAAGTGACTGCATGGTCTTGTTGACTTGGGGATAGATTACATCATCCGGCAGTTGCGGAACATTAAATGAGAGAACGTAACATTTGGTGTTTCTATCATTAAGTTCCATTTTCAAATTATCTTTGTTCACATTAATCTTCTTGTCTTCAAAGTATTCCCTTCGCGGATTTTCCATGAAGTTTCTGCAGGCTATGATGAATTCTGAAAATTTCTGCATACTTAATGCGGCAGCCACATTACGGTTTTTGTCTACAGGATCAATAACTATAAGAGGGTCTTTATAATTGTTGCTTGTTCCATACTTTTCCAAATCGATTTTATACCTGTTGTGCCATTTGTTGGCAGCGGCTTCAACAACATTTTCGAAGCTGTGGTATTTTAAAATCAGCAATTCACAAAGATATCCTGAAAATCCGTTTACTTTGGAGTTTGCACCGTAAGTATTTACGCATGTCATGAATTTTTTCAATAACAATACCTGGTTGGCTTCTTCATCCTTCAGATGGCTTTGAACATAATCCGTGTGAAGAATTGTTCTGTCCACAGCAGATTTCAGCTCGCTGGCATCTTTTATGTTATAGCATGGAACGAAATCCACTTCAAACTTGTCTATAATTCCTGTTACATATGGGTGTGATGCGTAACGTATTTCCTGTTTACCATTAACCTCTTCTATGCAGTGTTGACCGAATTCTAGACCGTAGCTTTTTAGTTTTTCTTCACTATAACTAAGGGGAAATGTCATGAAAATGTCAATGTCTGCCTTATCCATTAGCGAAGTGTTCTTTGCCATTGAACCCACAAGTCTACAGTTTACATCGATATTGTTATTATCTGCATAGTCCTTGATTATTTTCATTAGTTTGTTGGAGAATTCTATTACTTTTTGTCTTTCTTTAGCAGAAGGTTCTATTTCCTTTAAAATTTCCTTGTAAATGATATCACCTAAATAAAAAATAGATTAAAAAAAAGGGAAGTGAAGGGGTATTATATTTTTTTAGCACTTACGATGGTTATAGGGTTGAGTGCCTTCATCATTACTCCGCGGTCAAGCATGGTTCCACGGGAAATGTTCACGGAGACGACTTCTGGTTGTGCTCCTAGTTCTTTGAGCATGTGGACTGCATCGGTAGCTGTTTCCAGAACTATGGATGTGATGATTATTTTTCCACCCACTGGAAGTTTAAGATAACCTGTTTCGATAATGTTTTCAATATTTCCGTTACTTCCTCCTACCATGAGTTTTGTGAAGTCTTCGATTTCATTTAATGCAACCAGTGCCTCTTCCTCTAGCAGTTCCACTTTGTTTTGCAATCCAAATTTTTCAAGGTTGCATCGTGTTGTTTTGATAGCGTCAGGGTTCATGTCAATACTGTAGACTTTACGTGCTCTTTTTGCAAACTCCAAGGTCAATCCGCCCGTTCCACATCCAACATCTATAACAACATCTTCATCTGTTAAACTTGTTTTACTGATAACTAATGCTCTGATTTCTTCTTTTGTTGGTCCTGGTACTTTTTCTGTTTTAATAAACTCATCATCAGGTGTAATGTCGAAATACATTTTAAACTCTCCATTATTTTTTTAACTGATAATTATTATTATTGTTTCCATTTAGTAAATAAGTTATTATCTATATCCATGATATCAAGGATTTTTCCTACGATGAAATTTATCTGATCATCTAAAGTTTGCGGTTTATGGTAGAATCCAGGCATTGCAGGTAAAATAATAGCTCCTTCCCTGCTCAGTCTGGTCATGTTTTCCAGATGTGCAGTTCTCAGCGGTGTTTCTCTTGGAACAATTATCAGTTTTCTTCTTTCTTTTAATGTAACATCACCCACTCTTGAAATCACATTATCACCATATGCATTGCTTATGGACGATAACGTTTTCATGCTGCAGGGAATGATTACTGAAGCATCAAATTTGAATGAACCGCTGTTTACTATGGCATTCAAATCATTTTCGTCATGCACAAATGATGCAAGGTTTTCCACATCCTTTACCGAATAATCAGTTTCGTATTCAATAATATCCTTTGCCACTGATGAAATTATCAGATGGGTTTCAACATCATTTCTATCCAGTTCTTCCAGTAGTCTTATTCCAAGTATTGATCCACTTGCTCCACTGATTCCAACAACGACTCTCATCTTATTTTTCCTCATAAATCGAATTCTTTTACATTGTTATATATGGGTCCGTCAGGAGTTAAAGTACTTGATTTGATAATAAGCTTTTTAACTTCCATTTTGCCGTGATACCTTTTGTTGAGACTTTTAAGTGTCTGACTTAACTTTTGCTTGTCAGATATGTTTTTGACCCGTCCAATCGTAACGTGTGGGACGTAACTTTTTTCCTTTTTAAAGCCAATCCTATTGAATTTTTTATCTAATTCTTCAATTAACCGGATTGTGGTTTTGTTCTTGTCCTTTATTCCTGCCCATATTACTCTCGGATTATAAATATTTGGAAAAGCCCCTATGTTCACTACCTTTATGGTATATGTATCATAACTTTTAATGCTTTGCCTGATGATGTCACTGATTTCATCCAGTTTTTCATCCTCTATTTCTCCAAAGAATTTTAATGTTAAATGTATGTTTTCTCTTTCAACATATTTGATGTTTGAAGATTCACTTTCTGATATTATTTCTTGTGATTCTTCTATCTTGTTTTTGATGTAAGGTTCAATTTCTATTGCTAAAAATGCACGCATATAAACCCTTCCCGTTAAATAATTAAAAAAAAGTTATTGATAATAAATTTATCAATAAGAATAAAAATACAATGGTAGTTAATTAAATCTATTTTTCTATGATCTGTTCTTCTATGGCCATTCCAAAGTGTCTGGCACCTTCGGTGAAGTAAGCTAATACTTTGTCCCCGACTTTGATATCTGATACCGAGATAGGTTCTCCTTTT
>DUHK01000162.1 GCA_013330915.1 Methanosphaera sp.
CAATATGTGGAAATTGATAAAATTGTGGAATCTGCTTGGAATTGGCATAAAAAATTAAATAAGGAATACTTATGAAAAACTCAGTATGTGCAGTTGTAGTAACCTTTAACAGAAAAGAATTATTAATCAAATGTATTGAATCACTTCTACATCAAAGCACTCCCTTGCAGGCAATATGCATTGTAGATAACAATTCAACTGATAATACGGAAGAATTATTGTATGAACACAATTTTATTTCTCAATTACCTGTAATTGACAATACAAAAGAAGTATTGGAAACAACAGTTGAAAACGTTCTCATAAAATACATAAGATTACCTGAAAATATGGGTGGTGCCGGAGGTTTCTATGAAGGAGTGAAGCAGGCATACGAAGATAATTACGATTGGGTTTGGATAATGGATGATGATGCATTTCCAACTGAATCATGTCTGGAAGAGTTGACTCCATATTATGATCTTGAAGATACCGTTGCATTGGCAAGTCTGAAGGTGGATTTGGATGACAATATTCTATATCATCACAGAGGTTTCTTTAATTTTTCACACGGACTGCCTATTCAGGAACACATAACAAATGAAGATGTGCAAACCCAAACAACTGATATAGACATGGCCTCTTTTGTGGGGTTGCTCATTAAACGTGAAGCCATTTCAAAGATTGGTTTTCCGAAAAAAGAGTTTTTCATACATGCCGACGATTTGGAGTACTGTATCAGATTACGTAGTGTTGGAAAGATTAAACTGATTAACAAAAGTGTTATCAAACATGCTGAAGGCAGTGTTAAAGGAACTTTCCAAAAGACTGTTTTAGGCATTAAAGTTAACAGAAGACCCTTTGATAAGTTATGGATAAATTATTATATGCAGCGTAATCTAATATGGCTGGGAAGAAAATATTCAACTAATAAATTATCATTATACATGACAATTCTGAATAATTATCTGATGACCTTGATGGGAATAATACTTTTTGACGATCATAAGATAAGACGAATAAAATTTTATACAAATGCTTATTATGATGGATTCAAATCCATCTTCGATAACAATAAGCCAAAGGAAATATTATATAATTAGGTGGGTAACAATGGGAGTAAAATTCAAAGACATTACAACGGCACAACCAATAGATATGGAACATTTGAAAGGAAAAGTCTTGACAGTGGATGCCTCAAACTTGATTTACAAGTTTCTGTCTACTATGAGACAGGCAGATGGTACTCCATTAAAGGATTCTGAAGGTAACATTACATCTCATCTAAGCGGAATCTTTTTTCAAACTTCAACATTAATTTCAAAACAGGTAAAGCCAATATATGTGTTTGATGGAAAGGCACCAGAACTAAAAAGCAAGACACAACAGGAAAGAATTGAGGTTAAGAAAGAATCCGAAAGAAAATATAAGGAAGCAAAGGAAGCAGGTGATATGGAAGCTGCCAGAAAATATGCTTCAAGAACAGTTCATCTGGACAAGGACATAATTGAATCTTCCAAAAAATTACTGGAATTGATGGGATTACCATATGTTCAGGCAATAACCGAAGGTGAAGCACAGGCTTCCTACATGGTTTCTCAGGGTGACGCATGGGCTGTAGTTTCACAGGATTATGATTGTTTGCAGTTTGGTGCTACAAGAATGTTAAGAAACTTCAAGCTATCTGCATCATCAAAAAATATGGAAATAATATCCTTACAAAAAACATTGGATGATTTGGGATTAACACGTGAACAAATGGTGGATGTTGCAATACTGGTCGGAACAGACTTTAATGATGGAGTCTATGGAATCGGTGCAAAAAAAGGTATTAAATTAATACAAAAATATGAAAACCTGGAAGCGGCTCTGGAAAAATTGGATAAAACAATTGAAGTTGATCCAAATGAAATCAGGGAAATATTTTTGAATCCTGATGTTGTCACGGATTATGATATAAATTTCAAATCACCTAAAAAAGAGAAATTAATAGATTTCCTGTGTGTGGATCATGATTTTGGAGAGGAAAGAACTCTTGCATCCATTGATAAGTTAAAAAAAGAAACGGGACAAACTAGTTTAAACCAATGGTTTTAACTAATTCACCCTCCTATTGCTATTTTTTTTATGTTCCTACATCCCAACTGTTCATGTATTCTTTCTGCTGGTCACTTAACTGGTCAATTTCTATGCCCATTGTTTGAAGTTTTAATTTAGCTACTTCTATGTCCACTTCGTCTCTTGTTTTGTATACTCCGGGTTCCATGTCTTCGTTGAGTATTCTTTTTGCTGACAATGCCTGCATTGCGAAACTCAGGTCCATGATTTCTGCTGGATGTCCCTGTCCATGTTCTCCTGCAAGATTAACTAATCTTCCACCGGCCAGTAAATAAACATTTCTGCCATCTTTTAGAGTGTAACAGTCTATGTCCGGTTTTATGTTTTCCTGTTTTACAGTTCTTTCAAGTAAGTCGTTTTCGTTTATTTCCACATTGAAGTGGCCTGCGTTGGATAACATACAACCATCTTTAACATGGTCAAAGTCGTCTCCTGATATGATGTCACGGTTTCCGGTTGCTGTTATAACTATGTCTGCTTCTTCAAGTGCTTTTTTGACGGTCATGACTCTGTATCCGTCCATTCTTGCTTCAAGTGCTCTGATTGGGTCGACTTCAGTAACTATTACGTTTGCTCCCAATCCTTTACCACGCATGGCTATTCCTCTACCACACCATCCGTATCCACATACCACAACGGTTTGTCCGGCTATTACGGAGTTGGTAGTTCCCATGATTGAATCGAATGTGGATTGTCCTGTACCGTATCTGTTGTCAAACAGGTATTTCATGTATGAATCGTTTACTGCCATTACAGGTATTTTTAGTGCGTTGTCTTGGTGCATTGCTTTGAGTCTGTGAATACCTGTTGTTGTTTCTTCACAACCTCCTCTGAGTTTTTCGAGTAGTTCCGGTCTTTCCTTATGTATTAAAAATATTAAGTCAGCACCATCGTCAATGACTATGTCCGGTTCGTAATCGAGAACTTTGTTGAGGTGTTCATAGTATTCTTCATTAGTTTGTCCGGTCCATCCGTACATGTTAAGTCCAAGTTTTGCACCTGCTGCTGTTGCATCGTCCTGTGTGGAAAGAGGGTTACATCCTGTCATGACTACTTCCGCTCCCCCTGCCTGTAATGTTAATCCTAGATTAATAGTTTTTGGTTCAAGGTGTAAACATGATCCGATGGTAATACCTTCGAAAGGTTTTGTTTCTTCAAATTCTTTTTTGATACTTTCTAGTACGGGCATGTGTCTTTGTACCCATTTAATCTTTTTTTCTCCCTGTGGAGCCAGGTTAATATCTTTAATATCATATGCCATTGAAAAGCCTCTATTTCATTTATTATTAATTACTTTATTTTAAAAAGTTAATAATAATTATGTAAAAATGACTTTAGTTTAAATAATATTTAATTTAGTTAAAAAATAGTGTTTTAATAGGAAGTGAAAAAAATGTAGAAAAATTATATTTCTACATTATCTTTAATGGTTTTTGTAATTAGTTGTATGATACTAATTCTTTTTCTTTGGTAGGTTTAACTTTTTTCATTGCTTTTTCAAATTCTGACATGTAAACTTCTTCGGATTCTAAGTCGTCTCTGAGAGTTAACATTACAGCTTCTCTGCATACTGCTTCTATGTCTGCACCTACGAATCCTTCTGTTTTTTCTGCTAATTCTTTTATGTCCACATCTTCTGCCAGTGGCATGTCTTTTGTATGTACTTTGAATATTGCTTCTCTTGATTTTTTGTCTGGAAGGCCTACTTCCACGTGTCTGTCGAATCTGCCAGGTCTTAGTAATGCTGGATCTATGATGTCCGGCCTGTTGGTTGCTGCAATTACTGAAATGTCATGTAATTCTTCCATTCCGTCCATTTCTGTTAACAATTGATTTACCACTCTTTGTGTTACTCCACTGTCTGATGAATCTCCTCTGGTGGATGCTATTGCATCAATTTCATCAAAGAATATTACTGTTGGTGCTGTTTGTCTTGCTTTTCTGAATACTTCTCGTACTCCTTTTTCTGAGTCACCTACCCATTTGGATAGTAATTCAGGTCCTTTTACTGATATGAAGTTTGCATCACTTTCGTTTGCTACTGCTTTTGCAAGTAATGTTTTTCCTGTTCCTGGGATACCGGTTAATAAAACTCCTTTAGGTGGGTTTATTCCGAATTTTTTGAATTTTTCAGGGTTTTTTAGTGGCCATTCAACTGCTTCTTTAAGTTCCTGTTTTGCATTTGCTAGTCCACCTACATCATCCCAGCTGACATCTGGTATCTGAACAAGTACTTCTCTTAATGCTGATGGCTGTATTTCTTTTAGGGCATCTTTGAAGTCTTTTTTGTTTAGTACCATTTTTTCCAGGATTTCCTGTGGAACTTCTTTGTCTGTCTGTACTTCTGGTAATACTCTTCTAAGAACTCTCATTGCAGCTTCTTTACATAATGCTTCAAGGTCTGCTCCTACAAAACCGTGTGTTACTTCTGTAAGTTCATCCAGGTTTACATCATCATCTAAAGGCATGTTTCTTGTGTGAACTTCAAGAATTTCTTTTCTTTCATCTTTGTCAGGTACTCCTATTTCTATTTCCCTGTCGAATCTGCCTGGTCTTCTTAGAGCTTCATCAATTGCATCCGGTCTGTTTGTGGCTCCGATTACCACTACTTCTCCTCTGCTTTTAAGACCATCCATCAATGTTAAAAGTTGTGCTACGGTTCTTCTTTCTACGTCTCCTGTAACTTCTGCTCTTTTAGGTGCGATAGCATCAAGTTCATCGATGAATATGATTGAAGGGCTGTTTTCTTCTGCTTCTTCAAATAATTCTCTTAATTGTTCTTCTGAGCCTCCAACGTATTTGCTCATTATTTCTGGTCCATTAATTACAATGAAGTGGGCATTTGTTTCATTTGCCACTGCTTTTGCAAGTAATGTTTTTCCTGTTCCTGGTGGTCCATGTAATAACACTCCTTTTGGTGCAGAGATTCCCAGTTGTTTGAATAGTTCCGGTCTTTTAAGTGGAATTTCAACCATTTCTCTTATTTTTTTGACCTCGTTTTCCAGTCCACCAATATCTTCGTAGGATACATCTATCAGGTTTTCCACACCTTCGAATTTGCTTGGATCTACAGGTTTGGTTTCCATTTCAATTTGGGTGTCTTCGGTGATTTTTACAGGACCTAATGGTTTGGTATTTATTACAGCTAGTTTGATCTCACCTATTGAAGTCATGTTAGTCATCATATGGTTGAAGAAGTCATCAAACATCATGTTTGGTGTTTTTGGTTGTTGTCTTCTTATTCCGGTTACGATGATGTCTCCCTTGTTAACAACTCTGTTGAGAAATACTCCATTTAGGTTTCCTTGTATTGCTATTTCCTGATCTACTGGTGCCAGTTTAACTTTTTTTGCTTCTTTGATTTGTGCTTTTCTTATTGTTACTTCTTCACCAATTGATGTTCCTGCATTTTTTCTTAGGTAACTGTCTATTCTTAGAATTCCTAAACTTGCATCTGCCTGTGATGCAACTACTGTTGCGGTGGTGATCTTGTTTCCTTCGATTTCTATTAAGTCACCATCTTTCAAATCCAGTTTTTCCATGCATTTTGGATCTATTCTTGCAACAGATCTGCCTATGTCTGATTGGGAAAATGCTTCTGCTACTTTTAATTTTAATTCATTTTCCATAGTATCTCCTCCATAGTTTAATAATAATTTGATTAGATT
>DUHK01000015.1 GCA_013330915.1 Methanosphaera sp.
TGATCCTTCTGCAGGTGCTACTTTAATGTTTGGATAAACTACTCCTCCACCTGCTACTTGGTCTAATCCTAATTTTACTGGGTTTTTAGTTTCCCCAAATAACATGTCGTCTGCTGATTCTGTTACCATTTTTGTAAATGCTTTTCTTGACATATAATTTCACCACTAATAAATTTTTGTTATTCTTATACCCACATAGTTATTACTTTAGTCCAGAGTATATATAATATATCCTCGACTTTTATTACTGAATACTTGAAAATAAGTAAAGTAATTTTTATATTCTATTAAATATACTTGATAACCATAATTAAAAAACATTTAAATAAAATGATTCATCCAGTTTTAAAAGTAAATAGAATTATATATTAAAAATAAAGATTTAAATGATTTTATAATTAAAATAAAAGATTAGATAATATAAATAATAACCGAAAACGATAGGATAATACGTATTTGTATTATGTTAATAATTGATATTTTGGAAGAGTATTACTTTAGTAATACAAATCAAAGAATTAACTGTCTTTACATTAATTAAAATAACAAAAATAATCGGAATAATATGAAAATAAGAAAATGTATAATTTAAATTAATAAAAAAAAAGTAATAAGTAGGAATTATCTACTTATTGGTAAAATTCATCTCTAGCTTCTACAAATGCTTGTATGTTTGCTAAAGGTGATTTAGGTGCAATACCACAACTTGGTGCTAATACATCTATACCTTTTTCTAATGCGGCGGTAACTTCAGCTTTTACTTCTTCGGTTGGTTTACTGAATAAGGTTTGGCTGGTTGAGATGTTACCTACTAATACTGTGTCTGCGCCTTCATCTTCTTGGATTTTTCTTGCTTCAGCTACATCTACAGCTTCTTCGAATGAAGCTCCGCTGAAACCACTTGTTAACATACCTTCCATAATAGGGAGGGAGTTACCACAGATGTGGAGAATACTTTGTGTATCCATTGCTCCAGATAAGTCTTCTAGTGCAGGTTGTGCGAAGTCAAAGAAGTCATCAGGGCTTAATAATTCAGGTGATGATGTAGGGTCTGCTACACAAATTACGTCTACACCTACGTCATTGAATGCTTCTACTAATTCAGTTTGTGCATCTAATGCTACTTCTACAACATCTTCTACTACGAAACTGTCAGTTTTTAACATTTTTACTAAATCTTCTACACCTAATAAGTGACCAGCTAATGTGAAAGGACCTGCCATACCTACAACTACAGGTACATCAGGGTATTCGTTTTTGAGAATTTCGATAGATTCTATGATAACTGGTAATCTACCTTGGTTAGCAAAGTCATCAGGAACTTCTAAATCTTCTACATCATCAAATGGTGCGTGTGATTTTAAGGTAGGAGTTGCTTCCATGTCTCCTAAGTCTACTTCACAACCGAATGCTTCTGCTTCTGCAGTTAAGTCGAAAGGAACTCTTGCACATTCTAAACCTGCTTGTTCGTGTAAGGAGATACCTAATTTTGCCATTTCATCAGCGTTTAAGTGTGCTGAAGGCCAGGATACTCCTGCTCCAGGGAATGCTTCTTCAACTGCTGCTGCGGTTGCACTGATTGCTGGTGTTTTTTCTACTTCTTCGCCATTTAATGCTGCTTTTAAATTTTCTATAAGATCCATTTGTTCACCTTTATAATAATATTATTATATGAGTTTTAAATTAAGTGTTTAAAACTCCATTTAAATGTTTATAAATATCAACATTGTTTATTAAATGTTTCTAAATAATTTATAAATATATTTACAATATAACAAGACGCACTGAAGTTAGTATAAATGTTAAAGAATAGTACTGTGAGTATAAGACTATTTTTAATATTATAATTTTTTAAAGCACATACTTGTTAATGTTATAGTATATATTTTTCAATACATATAAATTTAAAGTTTGAATTTATTCTAAAAAAAATTATAATAAAACGTTTAAACAAATATAGATACATATAAAATTCAATAATTTTTACTAAGGTGAATTCATGAAAGTAATAGAAAAAGTAGAAGCAATAAAAAATCAAGAACTAACAGCAACTGAAAATTTAGAACAAATGTACAGTACAATTGAAGAAAAAAATGATGAAATTAATGCATTTGTCGAATTAGACCTTGAACGTGCACAAAAAGTTGCTAAAAATATCGATGATAAAATTAAAAACGGCGAAGAAACAGGAAAGCTAGCAGGACTTGTTATCGGAATTAAATGTAACATCAATGTAGAAGATTTAATTATTTCAGCAGCCTCACCTACACTTAAAGAATATCAGGGAAGTTACAATGCTACTGTAATCAACAGAATCTTAGATGAAGACGGTGTGATTATTGGTTTAACCAATATGGATGAATTTGCTGCAGGTAGTTCAACCGAAACATCAATGTACGGACCTACAAATAACCCTAGTGCATTAGGACATATACCTGGAGGTTCAAGTGGTGGTTCAGCAGCAGCAATCGCAGCAAAGATGTGTGACATTTCATTAGGTTCAGATACTGGAGGTTCAATCAGAAACCCTGCATCACACTGTGGAGTAATGGGATTTAAACCAACATATGGTATGGTTTCAAGACAAGGATTACTTGATTTAGCTATGAGCTTAGATCAAATTGGTCCATTTGCTAATGATACAACAGGATTAGCATTGATGATGGATGTGATTGCCGGTTACGACCCATATGACACTACAACCATGAACAAAGAGTTAACCCCATTTATGGATGACACAACAAACACTTCATTAGAGAACACTACTGTGGGTGTTGTAAACGAGTTTATGGAAGTCACCGATGAGAAAATTGACGCAGTAGTTAACAAAAAAATCGATCAAATGTCAGATTTAGGTGCTGAAATTAAAGAGTTAAGTTTTGAAGATATTGACTTAGGTTTACCTACATACTACCTCATCAACTATGTGGAGTTCTTCTCAGCTACAAGAAAATACGATGGCCGTAAATACGGAGAAAGAATTGAAGAAGTATGTGGACCGGAAGTAGCACGTAGAATACAAATCGGATCATACATCAGCCAAAAAGAGTTCAGTGGAAAATATTATAACAAAGCATTACAAGCAAGATCATTGTTACGTAATGATTTCAATGAACTGTTAAAAGACGTTGATGTAATTGCAGGACCAACAGTTCCAAAATTACCTCACAAAATTGGTGATAGCATAGAAACAATGGATATGTATGCATACGATGTTTTAACTGTTCTTGCAAACATCACAGGTATTCCTGCAAGTAGTATGAAAGCAGGAGATGTTGACGGCATTCCTGTAGGATTACAGTTACAGGCAAAATCAGAGGAAGATCACAAAATATTAAGTACAATGAGTGCTTTAGAAAAAATATAATCTCCAAAAAAAATAGAACTTTAGTAAAAATTAGGAAAAAAAATTGATGTGAACTTATCACATCATAATAAACTTTTTTTTTAAAAAAAAAAATGGTATTAATCATCAAACAATCCGCGTTTGATTGTATTGACTTCACCATTTTTATTCAGAACAAAACTTTTCAGGTATTCTTCATCGTTTTTCTCAGGATAGTCTATTCTGTAATGAGCACCCCTACTTTCTTTTCTAAGTAATGCGGATTGCACTATGAGTTTGGCAAGTTTTATCATGCTTATTACTTCCAATGCAGTAACCAGTGAAGCGTTGTATTCATCATAATCAGGAACGTCCATATCATTAGTTTTTTCTTCAAGATCGTTTAATTCTTTTTGTGCTTGTTTTAGACCATCTTCATCACGCACTATTGCAACGTATTTCCACATGATTTCTTTAATTTCGTCCTTAAGATCTTCCGGTTTATATTTACCATCTTTGCGCAGAGATTTTATTCTTTCAATTTCATCTTTTATTTCGGATTCATCAGGACATTCCAGTTCGCTTTCCTGAGCACGTTTTGATGACTGTTCACCTGCTATGTTACCAAATACCTGAGTATCAGCCAATGCATTTCCACCCAATCTGTTTGCACCATGTACCCCTGAAGTGGCTTCACCTGCTGCAAAAAGATTTTTTACATTGGATTCGCAGTTTCCATCTATTCGTATTCCACCCATAAAGTGATGGGCTGTTGGTGCAACTATCATAGGTTCGTTGATTATATCGACACCAACATCCTTAAACTGTTGAACCATCGTGTGTAACTTCGTTTGTACCTGTTCTTCCGGAAGATGAGTTACAGAAAGATAAACTCCACCTTCTGGTGTTCCTCGCCCTTCCTGAATTTCTGTGTAAATTGATCTTGCAACTATATCTCTTGTAGCAAGTTCTTCCCTTGGATCATAATTAATCATGAATCTTTCGCCTTCACTGTTAATTAGATGACCACCTTCTCCACGAACTGCTTCGGTAATCAGCACACCTCTTCGTGATTTTGGAGATACCATTCCAGTTGGATGGAACTGAACCATTTCCATGTCCATCATGTCGGCTCCTGCATCATAAGCCATGACAATTCCATCACCGGTTTTTTGAACTGCATTTGAGGTGACAGGATATAACCAGCCACAACCTCCAGAGGCAATTACTGTTGCCTTTGAATGATAGACCACTATTGATGAATCAGCCAATGAAAATCCCATGGCTCCCACTATTTTTGAATGTGATTGGTCAAAGAGCAATTTTGTAATCATTACTTCAGAGTGAGTTGTGACTCCTTCACGAATGATTTCCTCTTTTAATCCCAACATCATTTCATGACCTGTTTGATCACCTTTAAAACATGTACGACGACAGGATTGTCCTCCGAATGCTCTTTGATTTAATCTTCCATCTTCTTGTCTATCAAATAAACATCCATAGGATTCCAGTTCTATAAATCTTTTTGGGGATTGAACAACCAATTCATGTACCAGATGCAAATCATTTAGAAATGCTCCTCCCTTTAATGTGTCCAATATATGTAATTGGAGGGAATCTGCTTCATCCACATATCCGAAAGCCGCATTATATCCTCCTTCTGCCAACATAGTACATCCAGACTTGAATGTTAAGCCTTTGGAAACCATGATTACGTTTTGACCGTTTTTACTTGCAACTATACCGCACTTACATCCTGCCCCTCCAGAGCCTATAACCAGCACGTCACAATTGTATTCTTCCATTTTCATATTTTCTCCCCCTATTTAACAATATTTTCTAAAATTCCTATATCTTCTATTCCGATTGTTATCACATCATCTTTCTTCAAATGATCTATTCCTGGAGGCGTTCCCGTAGCAATTAAATCACCAGGATATAATGTCATAATATTTGAGATATATTCCACCAAATATTCAGGTGAAAAGATCATGTTTTTTGTGTTTGAATCCTGTTTAATTTCACCGTTTACTTTTGAATATATTCTCTGATTTAATGGGTTGATGTTTGTAACAATTACCGGACCTACCGGACAAAATGTGTCGAAACTTTTTGACCTTGTCCATTGTCCATCCTTTTCTTGAAGGTCTCTTGCAGTAACATCATTTATTATGGTATACGCTATTTTAAATGTGTCATTGTTCTTTCTGTTAATTTCTGAAAGTATAACTATTCCAAGCTCCGCTTCAAAATCCAATTTTTCGGTATCACCGGGATATACTATTTCTTCTTTGCTTGCAATGACACTTGAAGAAGGTTTCATAAAAAGCAATGGTTCGGAAGGAAGAGTCATTTCCAATTCATCCGCATGATTTTTATAGTTTAGACCCACACACACAACCTTTGTTGGATTCACAGGAGTTAGTATTTTCACATCATCAATATTAACATAACTTCCCTGAGCATATGTGTCTTTAAGAGTCTCTTCATTTTCAATTGCTTCAACAATGGAAGAGTATTTTGTAGGATAAATCAGGTCATCCTCAAGTAT
>DUHK01000149.1:0-20609 GCA_013330915.1 Methanosphaera sp.
AGATAATGCAACACCAAATGACATGATAAACAATCCGAAAACGAGTATTGCATAATTTTTCAGCAATTGCTTCCAATTAATTAACTTTGTATCTGAATTATTCTTATTCATGTTATCTAATAATTACTTTTGTCTCTTAAAATATTAAAAAATAATCATTTTATGTCAAATTATGTATTTTTGAACTATTTTTGTCCTGCAATGACAAAATACCTGTAATATTTATAGTACACGTCAACGTTTCTGTATCCTATCCTGTTATACCATTGAATTGTATCTGTTAGTCTGGATGGTTTATCCAGCAGTCGTCTTTTTCTTAAGGTTTCTTTTTCATCCTCTGGCATGTCCTGCATGTTAAGGTGTGTGGAATCCTTTTCTTTGAATATCTGTTCGGTTTCTTGTGTCTGTCCACATACCTGGTCCGCATTTACAAACAGACCTCCCTCATTGAGGATATCATAAATTCTCTTGTACAACAACTTTTTTTCATCATCAGTTAAATGGTGAATGGAAAGTGAAGATACCACCAGATCATATTTTTCATCAAAATCATATGTAAGATAATCTGCCTCTATGTACCTGAAGTTCTTGTGGGCAAACTTTTTTCTTGCCTCATTTAGCATCTGCCCTGACATGTCAAGCAATGTTATCTGTGAGTCCGGATGTTGCTGATGCAAAAGTTGTGTCAATATTCCCGTTCCAGCCCCCAGATCCAGTATCTTTGGATTTTCATAACCCTCTGTTAATTCTATAAGAGTATTATAGTACAGGTCCATGTTTGGTATTGCCTGTTTTCTGTATTTGTCATAATCATCTGATGCCCTGTTGAATGCATCCAGAACCTCCTTGTTTTCCATACTTTTTCACTTCCTTAAACTGCAATTATTAACTTCAACACATAAATTTCAGGTTTT
This sequence comes from Methanosphaera sp., assembly GCA_013330915.1. Lineage (GTDB taxonomy): Archaea > Methanobacteriota > Methanobacteria > Methanobacteriales > Methanobacteriaceae > Methanosphaera > Methanosphaera sp11921u. The sequence goes on from DUHK01000149.1 coordinate 915, forward strand.
ATAACCGATTCAATGAATCTTTCCCTATTGTTGGCATCACGTACCAGATATGTGTTATTTGTATCTGATTTGGTGTGTACATGTATCGTCTGGTTATCGTTTTTTATCAACTGCATTATTTGACTGTTAATACATGTCTTTTGTGTTTGTCCCGTGATGTTATCAGAGTACGTGTTGGATAATATGTACTCAATATTTGAATCTGATAGTAGATAATATTTTGTATTTGAGAGTGTGTTTTCATTAACGTTTATTGTGATGCAACTCCATTTATCATCATGTTCATATGGACATGATTCATTGTTTTTAAGAAATGTGCTCTTTAGCTTGTAATCTATAATAACTGTCCTGTTTTTTGCCCTGATTTGCTTTCTGTTGTTGAAAGTACCCCTTTGTGCGATTACTTCCCTTTTATTAGGATTATTTTTTGGATATAACATCAGGACGTAACTGACACCATCAGGAAAGTGATTTTCCAACAGTTGTGGACTGTCCTTTAATCTCATTATCTTATCATAGTCCAACATGTCGGTTTTTGTCTGTTTCAGGCCTATGGTTTCTATTTTGTTGGTGTTTATTTTTTCCCAGTTTTCTGGTTTTCCACTAGTCTTTGTGAGTGTTAAAAGATTATCTTCAAGTAACTTGTTTAGCTGCCTGTTGTTTATACCTGTAACCTGGTAGTCGTTTATTGTTTCTGTTGCATATATTATTACTGATAGAATAATTACAGATAATAATATGTAAAAGAGTATTTCAGTAATTATTATTTGTCCCTTGTCGTTCATAATCCGTACTTTTTCTTGTGTCCATTATCAAGGTATATTCCCGTATTGTTGTTTATTGTTATTATGTTTCCCGTGTATTGGTTGTTTCTGTCATTTAGCAGCACATGATCTATTGATACTGGTGCCGCGTCAAAGATCTTTGTGGGCAGTATGAAGGTTTCAAGTCCCTGATGATTGCAGCTGGAACTGTTTTCCAGACGACATAAAAGACACATTCCATCGTGACTATCATGATAATTATGGTTGTTTAAACAGAACATCATACTTTGATTGGTGTTTCCATGTTGTATATAATTATTTATTGGACATTCCCTTATAATTATGTGTTGTTTAACATTGACATATACATCATCCGTATCAGAAACAACATATTCCGATAGTTTATTTTTGTAGTCAACATAACCCTCCCTGAAAATTGCACCGGTTTTTAGTGTAGGTAATGGATCATATACAGGATAATTTTTGTCCGTTATTTCCACCAATTTCCTTTGATTTTTAATTATACTGATTTTATTATCCTTTGTTGAAATCTGCAGTGAATATTCTATTTCTATTTTAAATGGATCCGTAGCAGGATTTAATTCATCTATTTTACAGTGCATGTTATAATCATTATCCATTGCGAGTGTATATTCGTCAATTTTGCTTTGTATATGTTTTTTTATCTCATCACTTGTTGTCTTTGATCTGTTGGATGTTACTATTTCATGAGTTATGTTATGCAGAGATTCTTTTGTTATGGTTATGATTATCTCCTCAAAATCCGAGCAGATACTTTTTATCTTGTCTGATTGCAGTTTATCAAGCGTGCTGTTTACATCGTGAGAGTGCTGGTCTATCACAACTATTAAAAGTAGAAGTACAGGAATCAACATTACCAGCAACAATATGCTTGTTATGTATGCATTTTCATCTTTAATAATTTTCATAATATAGTTATTACTATTATTATCATTTGTTGGATATATAATTTTGTAATATATAAAAAAGAGATAAAAAAAGATTTGAGAGGAATTAATCGATTATTTCATATGAGGTCACAATTGCTTCTATTTTATACTTGTCGGAATAATATTTGTCATCCCCTGTCATGATATCCATTATGACTCTCATGTTTCCATCATCCAAAAATGACAATAGCCTGGATTGGAAGTTACTCCACTGTTCTTGAACTTCACTATCATTGTATGTTCTGCTGATTGCCGATAGGTCCTGGGACCATTTGCCTTCATTGTGATATTCAAGTACCTCGGAAACTGGAAAATTCTTTACCGTAATTCTTATGGACACCGAAATAACATCCTCATTTGACAATTTATCTTTGATAGAATAATGAACTATTTTATCCACCATAACACCTCCATAACATTTGAAAACTAAATAATGATATGATTTTTTAAAGTTATATAGATTATTCTTATCCAAATAAATGATTGTGAGTATGATAATACTTAAATCAATGATTTTATTATTTAAACATCTCTTTTTTCTACTGTTACCAAAAGTACATAAGCCAGTACAAAAAGATGATTTAAGTAATGAATATATTCAATAATCATATGAAAAATTATTTCTTTAGATATTTTATTATAAGATAAGATTACTATTTACTTATCAATAAGTATTAAAAAATTTTATTAGGAACAAATAATATATCCAACTTAATCCATAAAATAATTAATAATAAATAGAGGTTAAGTAAATATATTAATTAAGAATAACTTTATAATTTATATTTATAATTTTACGGAGGAAATTTATATGAGTGATATTATCAAAGGATGGCGTCATAACGACCAAAGATATAATTTAATAGGAACCAAATGTAACAAATGCAATGAAACATTTTTCCCAAAAAAAGTTGTTTGTCCAAATTGTAGAAGCCATGGTGAAATAGAAGACCTCCAATTTAAAGGAACCGGTAAAATATACACTTATTCTATAATTCATGCAGCAACAGATGAATTCAAAAACAACTCACCTTATGCTGTTGGAATAATTGAATTAGATGAAGGTGCAAAAATAACTGCACAAATAGTCGACTGTGATCTAGACGAACTAAACATAGGAGACGAAGTGGAAGTAGTATTTAGAAAAATCCGTGAAGAAGGTAAAGATGGTGTAATATCCTACGGATATAAATTCAAACTCAAAGAATAACCACCACAACACTATTGATTGACACGGCAGTAAATTACCATACAACAAAGAAGTAGTAAGGGCACTTGAAATTATTACAGACAGAGTTAACCCTCACTTATAAAAATAATAATTCACTCACCCCCATAAAACCATTTTTTTATATATACTTTTTTTAATAAAGATAATAACATGAAAGATAAGTTAATATCAGAACTTGGAGAAAAGAAGCTAATCCAAATACTTCTTGAAAAAAGAGACTCCATGGTGGATGATGCTGATAAAAAGGTAAAGAACAGCTACCATGACGACGCGGCATTAATAAACAATTCTTCAAAATACACGGTCATATCTACGGATATGCTAATACAACATTCTCATTTTCCAAAAACCATGACTCCATATCAGATGGGAGAAAAGATAGTGACCGTGAATGTCAGTGACATACTAGCAATGAATGCAACACCAACATCAATCCTGGTTTCAATGGGTCTTCCACCAGAAATGAAACTGGAGGAATATGAAAGATTAACCGATGGAATACTGGACAAGTGCCGTGAATATGAAATAACACTGATAGGTGGGGATCTCAATCAAAACACGGAAATAATACTCTCAGGTACAAGTGTGGGACACGTTGATGACAAGGTAAAACTCCAGACTGATATTAAAGAAAACGACCTGATAGCAATTACAGGAGAACTTGGAGGTCCTGCTGCTGCACTAGATTTGATATACAATAAATCCGACATTTGTGAGGATGAAAAAATAAATGTTATCAAAAGCTTACTTGAACCTGATCTACCAATAAAACAGGCAGGAATGCTTAGAAAATATCCTGATTTGACAACCAGTATCACAGACATAACTGACGGATTGGCCGTTGAACTGGGACATTTACATGATAAAAACAGTAGCATAGGTTTTGAAATAAACTATGATATGATTCCCTACAACAAAACAATAGAAAAGGTAGCTAAAATTAATAATAAGGAATTAACAGAATATCTATTGCATTTTGGTGAAGAATTTGAGCTGTTACTAACTCTTGATGAAAAGGAATTCCACAAACATGAAGATGAACTGGAAAATTTACATATAATCGGCAAATGTAACAATTCAGGTAAAATCACCCTGATTAAGGATGGTATCCGAGAAAGTATTGCCAATAGAGGTTATGAACATTTAAAGGATGATTAGATGAACAGATGTCAAGTATGTCCAAACAACTGCCTGTTGAAAAACAGCATATGTGGACGAAAACAGGATATTGATGAAAACATTGTGGAAACAACTGCAATAGCCGTGGATCCAATAGAAAAAAAGCCGTTGTATCATTTCATGCCAGGCACTAAAACACTTTCTGTTGGAACATTGGGCTGTAATCTTAGATGCATGCATTGTCAAAACCATAGCATAGCACAGCCTGAAAATCCTTCACTTGTTCCGATTAGAAAAATAAATCCACAGTCAATAGTGGACATGGCTCTTGACAATGAACTCGAAAGCATTTCATGGACTTATAACGAGCCCACCATTTATCCGGAATGGATAATAAATACGGCAAAAATAGCACAGAAAAATGATATAAGAACAATACTTGTAAGTAATGGATATAGCTCAAAGAAAACCTTGAATGAACTGGCAGGTTATGTTGATGCTGTAAACATTGATTTGAAAAGTAGTGAGGAAAGCTTTTATATTGACGTTTGTGGTGGAAAAATAGAACCTGTACTGAAGAGCATTGAATTCTATCATGAAAACTCCATACATACCGAAGTTACAACACTATTAATACCGGACTACAACGATGATGATGAAAATGTTTCAAATATTGTTAATTTCATTAAAAGTCTCTCCAAAAAGATGGTTCTGCATTTTTCGGCCTTCTATCCACAGTTTAAGTTAATGCATCTTCCTCCTGAAAGTGATGAGATTGTTTTAAATGCTTGTATGATAGCCAGAAGGTTGGGATTGAGAAACGTGTACCCTGGTAACACATACCCATCAAGTATGGACAACACATACTGCAGTGAATGTGGTCAAATTCTGGTAGAAAGAGAGTACTATGAAACAAAGAGTTACATTACAGGTGACTGTAAATGTCCTGGGTGTAAAAAAAGAGTGGAAGAAATGATAATTTAAAGGGAGTATCATTAGAATACTCCACCTCCACCTCCACCAAATCCTCCGGAACCTGGTCCTCCAATGTCGCCAAAGGATCCTGTGTCAAAGTTAGTGTTTTCAAGGCCTGTATTGGCCATTCCCATAGGAATGAAAGTGCTTCTCATATGATGGAATCCCCATAAATAACCAAGTGAAACTACATCAGAGTCATATATGATGTTTTCTGGCAGGTTTCTGAATTCCATGAACTTTTTCATGTTCCTGGATACTTCATCTGCACATCCAAGTGCCGTGGCATATACCAGGAATCTTCCCCAGACCTGTATTGATGCTGGAGGATTTTCTTTTATTAAACTGAAGTCCTTTATGTACTTTTCAAAGTTTTTCCACTTGTCATGAAATACTTTTCCATCGGGGGTCCATCTTCCAAGGGGTGTGTCGACAAAGAGGAATATTACAATCTGTTCAACAATCAGTAGCACTGAAAGTATCATTCCAATCATTAGCCATGGTCCCTTACCCCACATCAGTGATGCAAATAGAAGTACAACTCCTACGAATATTGCCAGGATATTGTATCCGCTCATCATGTTTTCCTTGCTTTTATCATAATACTGGTTTACCTTACTTACAGGCACGTCCCTCATTGCATCTATTTTCCATGCATGTACGAACTTCTGGACTGTATATGAGTCTTCACCTATATTTTTTAGAGATATTTGTTGTTTATCATTTTCAAAATCTTTTAAAAAGTCTATTATATCCTTTTCATGTAGTTTTAAAGTGGATGTGTCCTTATCTGTTCTTCTTAAGATTGTGTCTTCTTCATTGCTTACTATCATCTTATAGTATTTTTTATCCACCAAATCAAGAAGTGTTGCTGTGAATGCATCCTCGTTCAAATCCTCGATAATTCCAGGTATCATTGCATTGACAAAGACTGGTGAATCATCGGTAGGAATTTGACTTTCATAATCTGCACTATATATTATTTTAGGATCTCTTCCCCATCTTAAAAACATTCCCACAGGAAGTATCATCAGTATTGCAGATATTATTGCAGGAAGTGACCAGATGTTGTTATCAAAGGCTGTTTGACCTGCATATTTTATTTGATCCTGTTCAATCTGTGATTTTGCATCCTTATTTATTACATCAGCGTATTGTGTAGTTGTAAAGTATGATTTTGGCATCAGTATCCTTTGTTCTGCACTTGTCTTTGCCGGAATGTTTTTGTATGTTGTGGTTAACGTGTTGTCACTTGTCCATGAACTTTTTTCAACATATGTGTCCGGATTGTTCCAGTACTCTGTTTCATGCTGTGTTCCAGGTATTTCTATGATTGTTGTAAGCTTATCTACCTGCTGGTCCCATCCGTTTCCCCATGACATGTACTGAAATTCGGCAATATCGTTGTATATCTTTACGCCCTTGTTGAAATTATATTGATATATTACATTCACATCTTCATCGGATACTTTCTGTGTTTTCTGTGCATCCTTGTAAAGCCATACCTTAATGGTTACCAACCTGTCTGTCTGCTCTACTTCCACTGTATTGTAATATCCTGGTGTTTCAACGGAAATGTCCGTTATTGACTGCTGTCCACTTAACGGCACTATTTTTGTAACACCATTAACGCTTCCCGTGATGGAATAAGTTATTTCATCACTGATGTGTACTGTTGCATTATCATTAACCACTATTGTTTCCTTGGCATTTGGCAATGAATAACTACCACCAGCCGCAAAAGACAATGGAACAGCCAATAATATTAACAATAAAAATGTGCAAATAAAAAATTTCATCTTATTGTTATCCAAATTCATATTAATCCCTCCCCTGAAGAGTTTTATGACTGATTTAGATATATAAAAATAGTAAATAATATATTTTTCTAAAAAGGAGATTAAAGGTGAGTGTGGATTTTAGAAGGTTCCACCTCCACCACCACCAAATCCTCCTCCACCAACACTTCCTATTCCTCCGGAAGATGTTTCTGATGGAGTTAGTGCATTGAATGTTGTGTCAAGGTGATTGAATCCACCGTAATATGCAAACATTACCGCATCCGAGCTGTTGAAATACTCTTCAGGTACTCCTGCAACGTTGAAATATTCTTTCATGTTTTTGGATACTTCATCTGCACATCCAAGTGCTGCTGCATAAACCAGGTATTTTCCCCAGACCTGTATAGAGGCTGGGGGTCTTTCCTTGATTAGACTGAAGTCTGTTATGTAGTTTTCAAAGTTTTTCCACTTGTCATGATATTCCTTGCCCTCTGGTGTCCATCGTCCCGGAACAGTGTTTGGTATGAATAGCATGATTATTGATTCACAAAACATCAGTACCGTAATTGCAAAGAGTATCCAGTAATATTGTGGAGATACTTCAATAAACATGAGAGCTATGAAGATAATTATGCTTAAAGCCATCAGTCCGAAAGACAGGAAATTGAATATGACATAACCTTTATCAATGAAATATTTTTTTATCAGTGAATCAGGCACTTCCTGTGATGTTTGATCTTTCCATGTTTCCCTGAAGTTCTTGAATACTTCTGGATCACATGTGTCGGCAATTGACTTTAGGGATATGTTTCCGTTTGATTCAAATTGAGAGAGGAATTGTATCAATGATTTTTCAAATGTTTTCAGACCTGTTGTATCATTATTGACCAGAGTCAATATTGTGTCATCCTCATTGCTTGCAAATACCTTAAAGACTTTCCTGTTTATCAAATCAAGAAGTGTGGCATACATTGCATTGTCATCTATACTACCAGCATCACCATTTACCAGAGAATTAACTTCCACTGGTGATGAATCTGTTGGCAGGTCATATTCATAGTCTGCCTTGTATGGAATTTTTGGTTCTCTTCCGAAGAGTGCATAGATAGCTGCCGGAACTACCATTAAAAGTCCGAATAGTCCTGAAAGAATGCTTGTAACAGTATTTTTAAAATCACGATCCTCCTTGTATTTCTGTTGGTCGGCCTCTATTTGTGCCTTTGCATCCATATTTATTACCTGAGCGTTTTCTGAACTTTTAAAGTATGATTTTGGCATCAGAATTCTCTGTTCAAATGACGTGTATGAACCAATGCCTTCAGCTTCAGTGGTCAGGGTGTTGTCATTGCTCCATCCACTTGTTACAACATAGTCATCAGGGTTGTTCCAGTATTCTGTATCACGGTTACTTCCAGGAATATGAATGTTTGTTACCAGACTGTCTACACCACTTTTCCATTCGTTTCCCCATGACATGTACTGAAGTTCAGCTATATCGTTGTAAATTTTCACTCCCTTGTTGAATGTGTATTTATAGATAACTTTTACACTGGCATCACTGGTTCTTAAGCGTTTGTTTGCATCCACATAGAGCCATACTTTAATCCTTGTTTTTCCGTTTTCCCTGATTACCTCTACAGTATTATAGTAGCCTGGTGTTTCAACGGATATGTTGGTTATTGTCTGGTTGTTGTTTAGGGGAATATCCCTATAAACACCATTTACACTACCCTCTATTTCATAATAAATTGTTTCAGATATTAGTGTTGATCCGTCATCATTTACTGTAATGTCCTTGTTTGCCCATGGAATGGTGTAATCACCGTCTTCTGCAAATGAGACAGGAACCAGTAATATCATTAATAATAGTGAGATAATAATTACCTTTTTCATATTCATAATTATACCTCCTCGTTCAAAAATTTAGGGTTAAACACTTTTAACAATACCGTGTTTTAAAAAAAAAGAAAAATTTAATTTTATTTAATAAAATTAAAATTTAACGTTTGGTGCTGCTCTTGTACCTTCTTGAGCTTCGAAGAATTCTGATTTATCAAAATGGAAGATGCTTGCTACAAGACTGCTTGGGAATTGTTGACATAAGTTATTGTATTTGAGAACAGTGTCGTTGTAGAACTGTCTTGCATATGAAATCTTATCTTCTGTATCAGATAATTCTTGTTGTAATTCTATGAAGTTTTGATTAGCTTTTAAATCAGGATATGCTTCACTGATAGCAAATAAAGATTTAAGTGCTTCAGTAATGTTGTTGTTTGCTTCTGCAACTTCCTGAACTGTTGTTGCATTTGCCATACTTGCTCTTGCCTGAGTTACTTGATTAAATGTTTCTTTCTCATGGCTGGCGTAACCTTTTACGGTTTCAACTATATTAGGTATTAAATCGTTACGTCTTTGGAGTTGTACATCAATTTGGCTCCATGCATTTTCCACACGATTTCTACCGTTTACTAAGTCGTTATAATATTTAACAATTAATAATCCGATTATAACTATTATAGCTATTATAACAATTAATAAAATATTCATGAAGATTTCCTCCTACTCTTTTAATTTATTTACCAATTAATTTATAATATTAAATTAAAATATATATATACTTATTCTGAATATGATAAAAAGAAAATGGGGGTAAAATAATGAGTACATTCAAGGATTTGCAGTTGCTCTCTGACGCAGCATACTATGACAGGTGCAACTACGTTAACTACAACGTTGACAATGTTCTGGAGGAAACCGACAAGATAAAGGACGGAATCTATCATGCAAAGGCCGGAAGCAGGGATGTGCCATTATTTAAAATCCTCATGACAAACCAATGCAACAATGACTGTGCATACTGTACAAACTGTATAGAGCACAAGTACCAGAGAGCCCGTCTTAGTCCTGAAGCCCTTGCCAGAATATACATGAAATACTATGAAAGTAACATGGTTGAGGGACTCTTTCTCAGTTCAGGAATCATAAAGGATGCTGATACCACCATGGAGGAAATGATAGAGGCTGCACATATATTGAGAAACAAGTATTCATATAAAGGTTACATTCATCTGAAAATTATTCCAGGAGCAAGCAGGGATCACATTAAACATGCAATGCAACTGGCCGACAGGGTGAGTATTAACATCGAGGCCGCCACCAGAGACGGTTTAAGCGACCTGTCAAGTACGAAAAACTATGATAAGGACATACTAAAAAGACTTGACTGGATTGATAATCTTCACAGAAGGGATCATAGTCTTGCAAGCAGTGGACATACCACCCAGATTATTGTAGGTGCAAATGAGGAAAGTGATGAGGAAATATTAAAACAGGTTTATAACCTTACTAAGAAGTATGACGTGCTCTACAATTACTTCAGCAGTTTCACACCTGTCAAGGGTACGCCACTTGAAGGCCATGAGGCAAACAATCCGAAAAGAACAGGAAGACTTTACCAGACGGAATATCTTTTCACCCAGTATAACTATACCATGGATGATATCATACTCAATGACAACGGATTTCTGGACACAAGTACCGATCCAAAGTATACAATCGCATTGGAACATATGGAAGATTATCCATTAGACGTTAACACTGCAAAATATAAAGAATTAATACGAGTTCCGGGAATAGGATTAAAGACTGCCAGGAGAATAAGACACAAGCAGAGTTTAAATGAAAAAATAACTAGTTTAAAAGAGCTTCAAAAATTGGGTGCCAACATCAACAAGTGTAAGATATTCGTTAAGGTCGGCGGTTCTTATCAGAGCACCTTGATATAAAAAAAATAGATTATAACAGGTTACCATTTGTAACCCATTTTTTCCTTGGGTGATTGTTTTTTTAATAAACAATCTGGGATATAAAATTGTTAAATATTCTTATTTGTGATTACTCTTCAAAGAGTTTCCATATTTCAGGATACTTGTTTTTTATTGCAGCTTCCAGCAGTTCTGATGCTTCATTACTTATGCTGAATTCCGGAGTTGTTTTTTTAAGATAACGTAAACAGGCTGCACTTTTGGCTGACCATAAGCTGATTCTTGGATTTTTTTCAACTTCCTTTTTTATCTGTTCTACTTTATCATCGGATAATGAAAATGAAGGAACATTTTCAACAATATTTTTATTGATTGTTTTGGAATTATCCTCTGTTTTCTTATTTTTCTTTGGTTTTGATGGTTTTTTAATAAGGGCATCCAGTCCCCTGCCTAATGCATTGTCAGACATTGTCTATTCACCTTCTAAACTAATAATTTCTTTTGCAAGTTTTATGTAAGCCTTTGTTCCGGAACAGTCAGGATCATATATTATGCAAGGTTTTCCGAAACTTGGTGCTTCAGCCAGCTTGACGTTACGTGGAATTTTTTCCTTGAATATGTATTCTGTATCCTTGAAGAAATCCTTAACCGTTTTTGATACGTCCTTGGATAGTCTTGTTCTTCCATCATATAGCGTGATTAATATACCTTTTATAGGGCATGGACTTTTAAGTCTTGATTCCACCAGTTTGATTGTTTCTAGTAAGTCTGCCATTCCTTCGAGTGCATAGAATTCTGACTGTATCGGAATTATTACAGAATCCGTTGCCACAAGTGCATTTAATGTTAATATTCCAAGGGATGGTGGTGCATCTATGAATATATAGTCAAAACCCAATTCATATTCACTTAACTTTTCGTTTAGTATGTAAGGATATCCTATTTCCTTGCTTAATTCTATTTCTGCACCGCTTAATGAAATATTACTTGCAATTGCATATAGGTTTGGTATTTGTGTTTCCAGTACTGCTTCCTGGAATGAACATTTATCTGTAAGTAATGAGTATATTGTGTTTTCAACTTCGCTTTTCTGTATTCCAAGGCTTGTTGTAGCGTTTCCCTGTGGATCCATATCGATAACCAATACCGTTTTGTCTAATGTTGCCAGGGCTGCAGACAGGTTTACTGCCGTGGTTGTTTTACCACATCCACCTTTCTGATTTAAAATTGTTATAATCTCTGTCATTTGATTACTCCTGTTAAAATAAATATCAAGTATCTTATATTAGTATTTATTATAAGAAGTAATATTTATAAGTTATAATAGTAAAAGTAATTAGTTATAAGTTATAACTTAATATTTAAATAATAAAAAAAAAAACATGAAATAACTGGAAAAAAATTAGTTAAAAAAAAGAGGAATAATTAATGTTGAAAAAAACATTAATTAGAATTTTACACGTTTTGATACTTTGTATGGTAAAGGTAATTTTCTAAATGGTAATCCTTTAGATAATTCGTGAATTTCATCTGCTAACTGTTCAACAGTAACTTCTTCCTTAGTATCATCTACACGTCTGTTGACTGTAATTGAATCGTTTTCAACTTCGTTATCTCCAACAACAATTGTGTATGGAACCCATTCCTTACCTGCATTTCTGATTTTCTTACCTACACGTTCTGGTGTATCATCAATATCAACCCTTACATTTAAGTCCCTGATTTGTTGATATACTTTTTCTGCATATTCCATGTGATTGTCTGTTACAGGTATAATTCTTACCTGTACCGGTGATAACCATAATGGTAATGATGGTTTGGAACCTTTGTCTGTTGATGTTTTTTCAAGTAAACTGCAGATTACTCTTTCTAAACTACCTGTTGGACTGCAGTGTAAGATTGTTGGATATTGTTGTTCTTCATTTTCATCAAGATATGTTATTCCGAATCTTCTTGCACTTTGAACATCCATTTGTACTGTTGGATTTTCTATTGGTCTTCCAAGCTCATCTATTGCTGCAAAGTCAACTTTAGCATTCCAGTAATGTTTCATTTTTGGAATTACTTCAAGCACTACAGGTTTTTTAATGTGGTTTTTAACTATGTCCTTTACCCAGTCTTCGTTTTCTGCAAGGAAGTCTTTTGTTACACGGAATGCTACTTCATAATGTACTTCAAGATCTTTTTCTGTTTGTGCACACATGTCAACCTGTTTTGCAAAGATTTCTTTGGCGTGTTCATCGTTTAAACATGCACTGTGGAAGTCAGGCATTGTGAATGCTCTTAGTCTTTTAAGACCAACAACTTCTCCCTGTCTTTCGAATCTGAAACTTAACTGTGAAAGTTCATAAATTCCTACAGGCATGTTTTTCCATGTTAGGAATGAGTCTGCCATGATTCTGAATGCACCGAAACAACATGCAAATCTTAACATTAATTCTCGGTGTTTTGTTTTTAATCTGTATTGTCTTTCACCGAATTTTTCTGCATGTTCCCTTATTGCATTATCTGATAAATCATACATTACAGGTGTGTCTACAGGCATTGCCCCTCTTTCTGTTACAAGACCGTATACGTAATCTCCAAGAAGATCTTTGATAAGTTTACCTTTTGGATACCATCTGATGTGTCCTACGTCTGATGAAGGTTCATTACTTGCTATTTCTTTTTCCTTCATGAGTTTTACATGAGGTGGCTGTTTACCTGTATCTTCATGGGAAACACCCTGTTCATGATTTACCAGTTGTTTTAGTGTTTTGTTTTGGTAATTATATTCGTCGACGTCATATTTTTGTCCGTCTTCTTCGAGTATGAAGAATTCTGAAGGTTCTGATTCAACTTTTTCTTCCTCAACTTCTTCCCCATCATCTTCAGTTGTGATGGTTCTGGATAATTCTGATAAAGGATGTCCTTTACATGAGAGTTCGAAGGATTTGTACCATCCGAATGGTACTCTTAGAACTGCTTCGTTGTTGTCTATTAGTTCTGCTTCAATGCCTTTTAGAATTTTGGTTGCTACATTAGGGTTGGATAATGAAGAACTTAAGTGAGCATAAGGATAAATAACTATGTTATCTGCATTAACCTTATTTTGAACACTTAAAATTTCTTTAACAGCTTTTAAAACTATTAAATCAGGATTTTCTTCGTCTTCTTTTTCAACCGCGGTGAAAACAACTAGTGCATTGTCTACACCATTGGCTCTTTTTTCATCTTCAATATCTTCAGCCAATTTAGTTTTGCTTCTGGTTTTATAACGTAAATAGTCTGAATGTATCATTAACGTTCGCATTTTAAATTATTCCTCCAATAAAAATGGTTTTCAATAATCATTGTTAAAATTAAATATATTATAAGAAAATTCTATTCTTAATTCATTATTATCTTTATTATTCATATTATATTAAAATTAGTATAAAAAAAAGTGGAGAAAAAATTAACTTGCTGTTAATTTCAGTCCCATAATACCGACTATCACAAGAAACAAAAAGAAAAACTTCACCATGGATGTGGATTCGTTTAAAAACAATATACCCACTAAAACTGTACCTATGGCACCGATAGCTGTCCAGCAAGCATAAGCCGTTCCCAAAGGTATGCCTTTCATGGCCTGCTCCAGGAAGATCATACTCAAAACAAGAAATATTACTGTCAATACTGATGGAATGAGCTTGGTAAAACCCTCTGAAAACTTAAGTGGTACAGCCCACAATACTTCACATATTCCTGCAATAACCAGATAAATCCATGAGTTCATAGGATAACCTCCAAAAAAAAATAAAGGATGATAATGAAGGGTGGTTACATGAATTCAGGAGCCTTTATTCCTAAAAGTTTTAATGAATTTTTAAGAGTGATTCTTGAAGCGTCAACAAGTTTTAATCTGAACTCTTCGTGTTCAGAACCTATGACCTGTTGGGTTTTATAAAACTTATTGAATGCCTTGGAAAGACTTGAAGTGTACTCTGTCAAATGATGAACCCTTCTTTCTGAGGCGGACTGTCTGATTATTTCAGTGAATCTGGACAATTCCTTGATAAGTATTTTTTCCTCTTCTTCAAGGTCATAATCACATTTTACATCAACATATTCATCAAATTCTGATTTTGACAGTAGTTTACAAGCCCTGGCATGAGCGTACTGTATGGATGCACAACCTCTTTCAAAGTTAAGTGCCTCTTCCCATTTGAAAGTAATCGGTTTTTCAGGAGATATCTGGTTGATGTAGAATCTTACGGAACCTACACCTATTGTCCTGGCAACACTTTCCATTTCTTTTTGGGTTAATTCAAGTTCACGTTGAGCTAACTCATCCATTGCATGCTGTGTAGCCTGGTCAATGAATTCATCCACTGAGATAAACACACCTTTTCTTGTTGACATTGATCCTTCAGGCAGGTTTATGAATTCATAAAATACTACTTCAGGAGCTCGGTTACCTGACAATTCCAGTGCCATACTTAATTGTTTAGCTGCAAGTTTATGGTCTGCACCTAGAATGTCAAGTGATATGTCACTGTTCTTTGTTTTGTATTGATGATAAGCCAAATCTCTTGTAGCGTATAGACTTGTTCCGTTAGACCTTCTGAGAATCAGTTCCTTATCAATATCATATTTTTCCAGTGGTAAGTATAGGATATCCCTTTTGATTGTGAATGGTTGAAGTTTTTCCAACACATTATCCACTGAACCGTTTCTTAAAAAGGTACTTTCCCATTTGAAAAGGTTCATCTTGATGTTCAAGTCCTTTAAGGTTGCCTTAATACCGTCAAGACAGTTTTCCACAACCTTTTCAAAACAGTCGATTAACTTTTGATCTTTTCCTTCTTCATATTTCTGGAGAATTCTGTCTATATCGGCATTGTAATCCGGATTTTTTTCCAGTTCCTGATTACACTTGAAATATACCTCTCCAACTGCATGGTCAATCTTTTTGTCCTCATCAAATTCAAATCCGAACTTGTTCATACCCCAAACGATGATGGCAATTTGACGTCCCATGTCATTTACATAATACTGTGATTCAACCTTGTAACCTGCATGCTGAAGAACTCTTTTGAGGGAATCTCCTAAAATGGCATTTCTTAAGTGTCCAACATGTAAAGGACCGTTAGGATTTGCTGAAGTATGTTCCAGCAATATTGTTTCTTCCTGTTCGGGCAGTTCACCATACCTTTTATCAATGTAATTTACCATTTTTGTTGAAAATAACTTATAATTAATGAAGAAATTTATGTATGGTCCTTTAGTTTCCACTTTCTTAAAGTACAAAGGTAATTTGATATGTTCTTTTATTTCTTCTGCAATTTCAACAGGTGATTTCTTTAATTTCTTGGTTAATGAAAAGGATATGTTACTTGAAATATCACCCATTTCAGGATTTGGTGGTTCTTCAAGTGATATTTCTCCATCATATTTTACCCTCATTTTTCTTAATGCTTCATCTATACTTTCCCTAATTTCCTTCTTTAATTTTGAATACATTATTGTCCTCCTTTATTTTATAATCCCCTGAACCATAAAGTTACATAACCTATTTTAGGAATAATTACCAGCGTATTTCCTATCTTCAACACTTTGGATTTTATTTGTTCCGGTGAAACTGGATATGGGTCCTGTACTTCATTATTGTCTCCTTTAATAATATAATACTTGGATCCGTTGATTTGCTGAATGTCTATAACCCTATGAATAACAGGCTCCGAATACCACATCGCATTATAGACCACCACATCCCCAACTTTTACGTCAGTGTACGGGTTAAATTCCTGTATGCCATATGTGTTTACATTCTCTGTTGCCACAATGTCTCCCCTATAGAACGCCGGTTCCATACTTCCAGAAACCACTACATTAAGGTGAGCTGATAATATTACTGCAAGCAGTATTATAATTGCATAACTAAGTATCTCTTTTGATAAGCTAGGCTTGAATTTTTGATTCTCTTGTTCTACCTGTTTTTTCTTTTTTTCACGATTTTTTCGTTTTTTTGACAAGAATTCACCCCCTATTTTTTATACTGGTAACTTTAAATATTGTAAGCTATTTTAGTACTCCACCCTTATCGGCTGAAGTAGCTAATTGTTGGTACTGTCTTAACCATCCTTTAAGGTTTCTTTCAACAGGTTCAACCTTGGATAATCTTTCCTGAATTTCTTCATCTGTTAATTCCAGTTTAATACTTCTTTCTTTAACGTTGATGGAAACTATATCACCATTTTCAATTGCTGCTATTGGTCCACCTGCTGCTGCTTCAGGTGATATGTGTCCTATACATGGACCTCTACTTCCACCGGAGAATCTTCCGTCTGTAATTAGTGCAACGTGGAATAGTTCCCTACCCATAATGGCTGCCGTAGGGTTGAGCATTTCACGCATTCCAGGTCCACCTTTAGGTCCCTCATATCTTATTACAACTACGTCACCATCAACAATTTCATCGTTTTCAATTGCTGCAACACATTCTTCCTCTGAATTGTAAACCTTACAAGGACCTGAATGAACAAGCATATCTTCGTTTACTGCTCCCTGTTTAATGACAGAACCGTTTGGTGCGATGTTTCCATATAATACTGCTATTCCACCTTCATTTCTAACAGGATTGTCTATGGTGTGAATAACATCATAGTCAACATCAGTCACCTGTGTAAGGTTTTCTTCAACTGTTTTTGATGTACATGTAACACAATCAGTGTGTAATAATGATTCAAGGTTTTTCATAACTGCTGGTATTCCACCTGCATTGTCAACATCAATCATCCTGTTGTTTCCACCAGGTCTTATACTGCAGATGTATGGTACTTTGTGACTTAACTTGTCAAATAAATCTATTGATACATCAAGTCCACCCACTTCATGAGCTATTGCAGGTATGTGTAGTGTTGTGTTTGTAGATCCACCAAGTGCAAGATCAACAATGATTGCATTTTCAAATGATTCCTGTGTTAATACATCTGAAGGTTTAATGTCATTTTCAATGAGTTTGAAAATTGCCTTTGCTGACTCTTTGGCCATTTCAACTTTCTTGTCACTTACAGCATGTGCTGTTGCACATCCAGGTAGACTCATACCAAGAGTTTCTGTAAGACATGCCATTGTGTTTGCAGTGAAAAGTCCTGCACATGAACCTGCTCCTGGACAGGCACATCTTTCCAGTTCATAAAGGTCTTCTTCTGACATTTTTCCAGACTGTGTTGCACCAACTGCCTCAGTTACGTTGATGAAATCAACTATTTCACCATGGAACTTACCAGGCATCATAGGTCCACCAGTAATGAATATTGTTGGAATATCCAATCTGGCAGCTGCCATTAACATACCAGGAACTACTTTATCACATGATGGCATACAAATTAATGCATCAAATTGATGAGCCATTGCCATACTTTCTACTGTGTTTGCAATGATTTCCCTTGATGGTAATGAAAAATACATTCCTTCATGGTTCATAGCTATACCATCACAAACTGCCATTGTGTTAAATTCAAATGGAACTCCACCTTCTGCCCTTATAACATCTTTTACATCCTGAACAAGATCTTTAAGATGTATGTGTCCAGGTACAATATCTGTATAACTGTTTGCTATTCCTATAAATGGTTTTTCCATGTCTTCATCATTAAGTCCACATGCACGTAATAGTGAACGATGTGATGTTCTGTTAATTCCTTTTTTTATATTGTCACTTCTCATAAAATCATCCTTTATAAATAAAAATAATTAAAAAATAAAGTTATTAAAAGATAGTGTTGTTTTGTAAATTTTCAACATTATATAATATATATTATATCCATGATGACTAATAATATTTAGTAATAATATATTCTATGCAAGACCAATTACATCAGCATATTTTATCATTGATTTATCAAAATATTAATCAAATTATACTTGAACAAAAGGAAACAAACTTTGAAAAAATTAATGTTTAATTGAAAAAATTTTCAACAAAAATACTAAAATAAATATATAATAAAATAAATAATATAATATGACTTGAAAAAGTTATTTTGTTAAATTTATATCCACATATTATAGGGCTCGTAGTCTAGTCAGGATTATGACGTGGGACTTCGGATCCCAAGGTCGGGGGTTCAAATCCCCTCGGGCTCGCTTTTAACAAAATATTTTTCAAACTCTTTTTTATCAAAATTTCAATATTATTATTAACAATATTATAATATATTTCATATAAATAGGAAAGTTATATAAAATATAAAAATCATACTATTAAAAAAGAACTTTTTTTTTGAGTATATATTAAATAATATAACTTTTTTTAGATAATATTATAACAGGAAATGATAATATGCCATATGATTTTAATTTAAAAATAGAAAACGATCATTTGATTATTGGTGACGTGGATGCTAATGATTTAGCAGAAGAATTCAAAACTCCATTATATGTAATTGATGAAGAAAAAGTTAGAAGTAATTATAATAAATTGTACGGTGCATTCAGTAGCAAATATGAAGACCTTCATATGTGTTATGCAGCAAAAGCAAACACCAGTCTAGCAGTACTGAAAATATTAGAAGATGAAGGAAGTTATATTGATGCAGTTTCACCTGGTGAAATATACACTGCATTACTGGCAGGATTTACACCAGACAGAATATTATTTACAGGAAACAATGTCACTACAGAAGAATTAGAATATGCTCATAAAACAGGAGTTACTTTAAACCTTGATAGTATATCAGCACTCGAAAGATTAAGTACTATTGAAGGAACACAAGGAAAAGAAATATCCATAAGAGTAAACCCAATGGTTGAAGCAGGACACCATGAACACTGCATTACAGGTGGACCAAAAAGTAAATTCGGTATCAGAGAAGATGAAGCAGTAGAAGTTTATCAAAAAGCACTTGACCTTGGATTTAAACCTATAGGTATGCATTCACATATAGGTTCAGAAATATTGGAATCAGAACCGTTCATGCTTGCAGTTGAAACCATGATGGACATAGCAGGAAAAGTACATAATGAATTGGGAATTGAATTTAAATTCCTTGATTTCGGAGGAGGATTCGGAATTCCTTACGAACCTGATGAAGAAGAATTAGATCTTGAAACATTCACAACAGA
>DUHK01000149.1:20751-29679 GCA_013330915.1 Methanosphaera sp.
TGGTAGGTAATGCAGAAGTGTTATTAACACGTGTAAACACCATAAAAGAAAGCTACCGTAAGTTTGCAGGTGTGGACTGTGGATTCGGTACACTTCAAAGACCAACAATGTACGGCTCATACCATCACATCGTTGTTGCAAACAAAATGAACGAAGAAAATGTTGAGGAAATTGACATTGCAGGAAACCTATGTGAAAGCGGAGACCTCTTTGCAAGAGACAGACCAATGCCAAAACTTGAAGAAGGAGACCTTCTTGCAATATTAAATGCAGGAGCATATGCATTAAGTATGGCTTCACAATACAATTCAAGACCAAGACCTGCAGAAGTAATGGTCAACAAAAAACAAGTGGATGTTATAAGAAGAAGAGAAGAATTCAGTGACTTATTTAACGGTCAAAAAATTCCTACAAGGTTATTAAAATGAGTATAGAAATAGAATTTACAAAAATGCATGCACTGGGTAACGATTATATTGTTATCAATGAAACAACAGAAGAAGTTATACCAGAAGAATATAAAAATAAAATTAGTGAAGAAATTTCAACCAGAAGATTTAATGTTGGTGCAGATGGTGTAATATTTGCATGTAAATCAGATAAGGCAGATGTAAGATTCCGTATATTCAACAGTGACGGAAGTGAAGCTGAAATGTGTGGAAATGGTATCAGATGTCTAGCAAAATATGTTTATGACAAAGATATCGTTAAAAAAGAAAGCATGCAAATTGAAACCATGGAAGATGTTAAAGAAGCCCGACTTACAGTTGAAGACAATGAAGTAACCAGTATTGAAATTGATATGGGTAAAGGATATTTTAAACCTGAAGAAATTCCTGCAATAGCTCCTAGTGGAAATACTGAGGAATTCATTGATGAAGACATTGATATTGAAGGCGAAAAAATAAGAATGAGCTCAGTGAGTGTTGGAAATCCTCATGCAGTTTGTTTTACAGAAACAAATATAGATGACATTAACCTTGATTTCTATGGTCCACGTATAGAAACACATGAGGCATTTCCTGAAAAAGTTAATGTTCATTTTGTTAACATTGAAAGTCCTGAGGAAATCAGCATATTAACATGGGAACGTGGAGCAGGATTCACATTTGCATGTGGAACTGGGACAACAAGTTGTGTACTCCTCGGATACAAAATGGGATTACTCAACGAAAAAGTTCACGCACACTTATCAGGTGGTGACCTTGACATAACAATTACAGATCACACCGAATATCTTACAGCAACAATGAAAGGTGCTGCAGTAACAGTATATGAAGCAAAAATGAATGTTGAATTATGATTCAACATCTTAATATTTTTAAAGGACAATAAAAATGAGAAGAATCAGATACATTGATGTAAGTATTGCTTTGGTAAAAAGGATATTTCATCTAAGATTTATGGTTGCAGGTTGGAGTAGAAAAAGCAGGGTAATGGATAAGATTATTAAGAAAACGCTCTTCGAGCATGATGGTACTTATTTTATTCCAAGCAATTCCAGTGTTAAGAACATTTCTTCTCAAACAATTACCATGAATTACGATGTATCAAAACCAGATATGATTGTAATGCCTAGTGACATAATTAAAAGTGTCCTAAACAAGGCAGAAGACATCGTGATAATGAACAAGTGTTTATGCAGAAACTCCACCGAATGTAATGATTATCCAAGAGACCTTGGATGCATATTCTTGGGAAAAACAACCAAAAAAATATCAAGAAAACATTGCAGGGAAGTAACAAGTGCCGAAGCCATTGAACATATAGATAAATGTAATGATGCCGGTCTGATACATATTATGGGCAGAAACAGGATGGACTCTGTATGGATGGGTGTAAGACCCGAAGATGAACTGCTGACAATTTGTAACTGTTGTCCGTGCTGTTGTCTATGGAGAGTTTATCCAAATCTTAGTGACACTATCCAGAACGATTTCTACAAGCTTCCGGGAGTATCCATAGAGCTGGATATAGATGAATGTGTTGGCTGTGGAAAATGTGAAGAAGTTTGCTTTGCCAAATGTATTAGTATTGAAAACTCCAAGGCAAAGATTGATGAGGATGTCTGCATAGGGTGTGGTCAATGCAGTAACAACTGTCCTACAAACGCAATTAAACTCATATACAACAAAGAGAATGTTGAAAGTGTATTTGAAAAAATTGATTCATTGGTAAAAATATAATATTAAAAAAAAAATCAAACGTGTATTGCAAGTGTAAAAAATAGTAAAAAATAATAATAATAATATTTTTTCAAATATTATTCTTCTTCTAAATCATAATTACGGTTAAAGTTCAAATCCCTTGTTTTATAAATTGTTGCCCTTCTTAATTTAAGTAATTCTTTCTTTTTCTTATCAAAATCTTCCATGGATTTGACATTTTCTTTTACATAATCAAGGATTTCATCAACCACAGCATTTTGATGTACCCAGTTACATTCTTTACAGTTCCATATGTTTTTGTCGGTTATCCATTTTCCACCGGTTGATCCGTCTGCACAAGGATAGAACGGACAGTAACAGAAAGTACAGCTTTCTTCATTGTTGTGACATGGGAAATATTCACATTCTGCATTTGGTCCAATCTGAATATCTCCGTTGAAGAATCTTTCATAGAATTCCTCAGTTTGTTCAGGTAGTTTTGCAGACATTTTATATCCACGAGGTGTTATCATTTTACCTTTTTTGACATATGTCATTGAGTTACCGACTATGATGGTTGTGGTCATGTGAATGTCTTCATCTTTTAGTTCCTTGAGCTTGCATATTTTGGTAATTGTATCTGTTCCTTCTGTTTTTACTATACCAACAGGTGTTTCTGGATTTCTGTTTTCCATTAGTATGTCACATGCAGTTTCGAAAGGTATTGTTCTGGTTTTACTTTTTGGATTGTAAAATGCTATTACAAGATCTGCTATTGCTGCGTGTTTTATTTTTCTTTGAATTTCTTCAAGTGGAGTTAAGAGGTCACTTAAACTTATTATTGCAAGGTCATGTAATGGTGCACCGAGTGCTGCTGCTGAATAAGTTGCTGCAGTTACCCCAGGTATTACTTCAAATTCCAAATCACTGTACTTGTCAATAATCTGGAAGTATACGTTTGCCATACCATATATTCCAGGGTCTCCTGAACTTATGATTGCGACCTTTTTTCCTTCTTTTTCCATTTCAATTGCAAGTTCCACTCTTTCCATTTCATCTCCCATACCTCTTCTAAGAACTTCTTTACCTTCAAGTAAATCCTCAATGTGTTCAAGATAAGGATGGTATGCTATAATTACGTCAGCTTCCTTGATTTTATCTGCTGCCAATAGAGTCATGTGTTCTCTTTTTGAACCTATTCCTATTAAACTAATCATTTTATTTATTCCCCTAAATAATAATAAAATTTATAATAACACTCAATAAAATTTTAATTTAAAAAATGCAAATTGTTTAGTATTATTCTCTTTGAATTATAATGTATTTTTTATTGTATTTATATATTGATTTTAAAAATATGAAAAAAAAGTAAATTAAATTTTAAAATAAAAAAAAAGTGATTGGTGGGTAAAATTATGCTCTTGATTTTTGTTGATTACTTGAATTGTTGACAGCTTTCTGGTTGTCTGTCGTATTGTTTTTAGCATAATTCATCAGACTTTCAATGGATTGATTTGAATTTGTATTATTGTTTTGATTATATAATACAATTCTTTCCTTAAGTGTAATTGATGTAGTATTAACAGTTACTCTTCCAGTTGAATATACTTCACCTACTGCAGTAGCGGTAATACTGTAAGTTTGTTCAGGTAATATCTGTATGTATCCACCAGATGTAGTCTGAGTGTCTTTTGTTGCTAAAGCCGTGATTGTTATCGTTTGATTTCCAGTATCATCTTTGGATATTTTAGCAGATACCGAATCCAGGTTAACACTTAAGTTAGTTAAATTGTTTAGAACCAATGCCACACTTTCATCATTGGTTATGTTCAGTGTATCTTGATCATTCAACTTTTTCTCACCTGTAACTGAAGAAACCAAATCTGATCCTTCATCTAATTGTACGGATACTAAGTCCAGAGGATTTACAGGTTCGGATGAGATAAGTGTGTAAGATGCAAATAATCCTATTTCAAAAAATAGAATGATACCAACTATAAATAATAATATTTTGAATATTCTTGACATAATTTCACCCTCCAATTTATCCTATTTTTCACAAAAAATATATCCTATATATTTTTAAGTAGATTATAATATATACATATTTTTAAAGCATATCAAAATTATAATATAATATATAACAAAAAAATAGAAAGTTGATTTTCATGTCTAGTGAAATTATTAAAAAATTCCAAGAGGTTAATTTGTTATTAAATAACAATGCATATGCTGAAATCAAGGCAAATAATGACACTGATTATTTGATAAATGAATTGATAGAATACATTGAACAAAATAACAATGATCAATATATCATAACTACCAAAACAATAAGAGAATACCAGAAACATGAAAGACAACGTATACATGAATCGATTATAGAAAACCCCAAGACAAGAGAAATACGTAAAAACCAGGAAACACCATACGAAATTACAATGGACATAACAAACAAGTCATATACTGATGGGGATATAAAGGATTTGAACAAATACTTCAACAACAGGTTTGAAAAACTTAAAAAAATAATTCAGGAAAACCCTGAATTCAACAGGGTTGAAGATTTGAAAAACACAAAAACCAACATTGACAATCTTCATGTGATAGGAATTGTAAACAGCATAAACAACACAAAAAACGGACATAAAATCATAGAAATAGAAGATCCAACAGGAACTGGTAGTGTTATAGTACTTAAGGATAATGAGGATTTACTTGAAAGCAGTCAAACAATTGTAAAGGATGAAGTCATTGGAGTCACCGGAAGTACAAATGGAAACCTGATTCGTGCAGATGAAATAGCACATCCAAGTATTCAAAGAAGAATTGTTGACAAGAAAATGGACTTCTCCGCAGTATTCATATCTGATGTGCACATAGGAAGTAAACAGTTTGATGAAGAAGCATTCAATAAGTTCATCAAATGGTTAAATGGAAATTATGGTTCAGAGGAACAACAGGATCTGGCAAATGATGTTAAGTATCTGATTATTGGTGGAGACCTTGTTGATGGTATAGGAGTTTATCCTAACCAGGAAAAGGAATTGAAAATCAAGGACATATATGATCAGTATGATGAAGCTGCCAGACTTCTGGGTGACGTTACAGACATTCCTATAATTATATCTCCGGGAAACCATGATGCAACAAGACTTGCAGAACCACAACCTGCATTAACAGAAAAATACGCAAAGGAACTGTGTCATCAGAAAAATGTTGAAATGGTAAGTAACCCTTCAATGATAAAATTGGACAACATTAACGTACAGGTTTACCATGGAAGAAGTTTTGACGACATTGTAATGGCCTTGAACGGATATACTCATGCAGACACTGACAAGATAATGAAACTGTTACTGGAAAAAAGACATCTGGCTCCTATATACGGTGAAAGAACACCACTTGCAAGTGAATTTGAAGATTATATGGTGATGGATGAAGTTCCGGACATATTACACACAGGTCACGTTCACATAAATTCCCACGTAAAATATAAGGGAATACATATGCTAAATTCAGGAACATTCCAAAGACAGACTGAATTCCAGAAGATATATAATATCGTGCCGACATATGGTCAGGTTCCTGTAATAAAAAGAGGAACAATGCAACTTTTAGATTTTACAAATGATTAGGAATGATAAAATGGATAATAATATTGTTGAAAAAATAGTGAAAACAGCCCATCATATTTATGACAAGGACATGATACTTGGAAAGGCAGGAAATATAAGTATCCTTGATGAAAACAATAAGTTTATGTATATTACTGCTTCAGGTACGGATTTTAAAAGTTTAAGTCATGAAGACATATTGAAAGTTAACCTTGATGATTTAAGTTACGTATCTCATGGTGATAGGGTACCATCTATGGAAACTAATTTACACGTTAATGTGTATAAAAAAAGATCGGATGTAAAAAGTGTTGTTCATGTACATTCACCATATGCCACTGCATTTGCATTCAGCAATAGAAGATTACGTCAGCTTGAAGGATTTGGTGAAATTACAGGAGAATACATAACTGAAGTTGATTATTATCCGCCAGGAAGTAAAAAGTTAGCACAGCATGCAAGTGATGCCTTAAAAAACGAGGATAAAGTCTTGTTGAAAGACCATGGGGTTATTACTGTTGGTGAAAATATTGATGAAGCTACACTTCTATGTGAATATGTAGAAGGTATAGCTAAAACTCAATATATTACACATGTTCTTAATCTTTAACTGCTTCTAATTCACTTAAGATGTTCCATATTAAAATTCTTGCATGAATTGGAATGTTAGGATCGTTACTAATATCATCCAATATGGATATTACAGTGCTTGCCTTAATTGTTGGTTCATCATCTTCTTTTGCTAGAAGAACTGTTGAATCTTCAGCAGCTTTTCTTATATTTCTTGGTACACTATTATCATTAATTATTTGTGATAAAATTTCAGTACAATTTGCAAATATTTGCTCATTATTCATTATGTCAGACATGGTAATACACTCCCTTTTTTTATAAATTAACTGTTACCGAGTAATTATTATAAAATAAATATTAATTTTTTATTTTTAGTTATAAATAGTATTATTATATTTATGTAAATCATAATATAAAAAATAGATGTTTTTTAGAAATATTAGTGAATAGAAAAAATATTAAAAAATAATTTAATGAAAATAAAAAAAAGACATAGATTTCTAGTGTAAAATTAGTCTTTCAAAGAAACTGCAATAGTTACACCATCATATGCTGTCTTCTTGAAAATCAGATGGGAATCATTCCCATTAGCAATCAATGCAGTCGGTTCACAAACACCTTTAACACCAAACTGTTTCATTACAAAATCTGATTTTGAACATTCCTCATTTTGATAGGACTTGATTGAATCCATAGAAATAATTTTAATTTCCTTATTTAACCTGTTGACATTTTCTATAATGCCCCTTTCATTCTTCTTAACATCAGCAGTTGCAAAATAATCTATCCTTGCAGGTGGAATTTCCAGAATCAGACAAGCCTGTGTAATCGCATTTTCAACTTTTTCAACGGCAATGTCTCTTCTTGCACCAATTCCCATAACCATCATTTTAGGCTTTAATATTACTTCATGATCATCAACTACTGCCTTGATAAAATCAATAGTATCATCAAAATGGATTGAATATGATTTTTCGACCTCACTATCAATGATATATGAAAAAGAGGAAGGTAAAAACAAATTAACAGGTTGATTATTTATTAGAGCTCTGTTAATGTATTTTATGTTTCGTGGATTTTCAAGAGAACAATAATATCTCTTAGCAATTGAATCTATACCTACTTTGTTATTGACATCAGTTGATGTTGTTATGACTGGTGTCGAATTGAGAATACCTGAAATTTTCATGGTTAAATCATTGGCACCACCGAAATGTCCGCTTAACAAACTTATTACAAAGTTTGCATTATCATCTATAAGAAGAACTGCAGGATCGGATAACTTAGAGTTTACGTGAGGTGCTATTGATCTTATCATAATGCCTGAGGCCATTATACCTATAATACAATCATATTCGTTAAAAATATCATTGACTGTTTGTATAACATTTTTATGATATTGTGAAACATTCAATATTAAAGGATTATCCTTCAAATTTTCATATAATTTATCAGATATTTCTTTTCCCTGATTTGTTACGGATAATATAGCGATATTCATTTTCAAAACCTTTGTTTAAAACATTAAAATCATGACAACAAAATAAATTATTAAAATTGTTAATATGAATAACAGTGATGTTACCTTAGTTATGTTTATTGCCTGAGATATTTTTTCCTTGTTTAATTCGTCAGTTCCATATCCTAATTCATAGACACCCTCTTTTGTTAGGATAATATTTAATGCACCTGCTGCAGCAGCCATTGGATAACCACTGTTTGGACTTGGTGTTTTTAATGCAAATTTTTTCATTACATCATAGGACTGTTTGTAATCATATCTTAGTAAGAAGGATGCTAAGACAACATAGTAACCTGTTATTCTAGCTGGAATGTAATTTAAGACATCATCAAGTTTAGCTGGATAACAACCTATGTTTATAAGTTCCTTTGTTTTATAGCCAAGCATTGCATCCATAGTGTTGGATACTCTGTATATAACTGCAACAATAATTCCAACAATAATTCCAAAGAACATTGAGAATATTGATGTGTAAAACAATGGTGAAACCACACTGTCTGTGATGTTTTCTGTCAATGTTTCTATGGCAGCTGAAGTTATTCTTGATTCAGTTAGTTCTTCTGTGTTTCGGCTTACAAGATATGACATGGATTTTCTTGCTTTATCCAGGTCTTCTTCAAGATCCTTTTGAATGTTACGTACTGATTCCATAAGAATATTGATGGAAAATGTTGTGGACAAAATTAATGATGCTATTATGATGAATAACCATGTGTTTAGGTATGCACAGATAATAAGTATTAATAAGGTTATTGTCACAAAAACAAAATTTGTGGTTAAAATTGTCAGTAAACCGGATATTTTAGTGTTTGGTAAATAATTTTTGAGTTTACGGATTACATTACCCATAAATATTACTGGATGTATTTTGTTTGGAACTTCTCCTATAATCATGTCTATTATTACTGAAATCATGATGATTGAGATGCTGTATATCAAAGATTCGTATGTCATTAATTTAAATTATATTTTTTAAAGTATATAATAGAGAGGTGTATTTCAAGTGTAAAAATTATTCTTCAATTTTTGAGGAAAGAAATAGTGAGACATACATTGCAAGTGAAAAAAA
>DUHK01000047.1 GCA_013330915.1 Methanosphaera sp.
ATCACTGCATTCAGATGGATTGAAAAGGAAAATGATAACCAAATGATGCAGTGTTCCGGAGTAAGTAAAGTAAAGGTTTTAGAATCAAGAATTTCCGATGGTGACGGATTGCTTGTAGACAATGGTGCAAGCAGGTCAAACCTGTTCTCAGGAGATACTGATAATGTAATCTTTACATTCAGTAAAATATTAAACATTAGAAAATTATACAACAAAGCATGGTTTTCAGTGTTCTCAAATCCAAGTAACTTTGCACGTATAGTATGTTTGTTTTTAGGTGAAATGATACTGGAAATTATTTCCCAGATAAAACACACAATCAAGAATATCAGGCCAAGAATTAGTCGTGGAATAACTTATATTCCTGTGAGAGCTGCAACAAATGTATTTATGAGGGAAATCAACACCTCCACATTAATCGGTGATATGATGGTCGGAGATATTGATGTTGCATATTCAACTTACCTTGGATATGATGAAATAGCCCATCATTCAGGTGTTCGTGATGAAGATTCATGGTTTGCTCTTGAAGGAATGGATAAGCAGATTGAACGTTTAATTAAAACAAACAGGTTTACTCCGAGAAAATATCAGTTTGTAATCCAATCAGATCATGGTCAGACAAATGGTGCAACATTTAAGCAAAGATACGGACAATCATTTGAAGATTTTGTTAAATCATTGCTTCCTGCCAACATGAAAATGTTTGCAAAGATGGACTCCAATGAGGACCATTATGCAGAAGCGTTCATTCCTTTTTCAAAAAAGAATGACGACATGATTGAAAAGGGAGAAGAAAAAGAATTGGGAGATTCTGAAGTAATTGTTCTTGCATCAGGAAATCTTGCAATGATTTATTTAACACAATGGAGTCACAGATTAACATATGAGGAAATACAGAAGTTTTTCCCAGATTTGATTCCTGGAATTGTTAACAATGAATATATCGGATTCATAGTTGTCAAATCATCCGAAAAAGGAAACATGGCAATTGGTAAAAACGGTACTTACTATTTGGATTCTGATGAAATTGTTGGAGAAAATCCTCTTGAAGGATTTGGTAAAAACATTGCACATCATATTAAAAGAAACGTTTCATTTAAATATACTCCCGATATTTTAGTCAACAGTTTTTATGATGAGGAAAAAGATGAGGTTTGTGCTTTTGAAGAATTGGTTGGAAGTCATGGAGGGGCCGGAGGAAGTCAATCCAAACCGTTCATACTTTATCCTAAAACCTGGAATGTCAGTGACGAAGAAATTGTTGGTGCTGAAAGCATTTACAGAATATTGAAAGACAATTTAAGAAAATTAAAAGAAGATAACGGGAATTAAATTATTAAATCCCAACAATTATTACTTTTTTTATGATATAACATTAGACTATAAATCTTCCCTTTTTTTATACGCAACTTATTATTACTTAAATCATCATATCCCCACATAACCTCATACACTTTCCCCTTACATCTTATGTATTGTACAGTCAAATAATCCCCAAGCCATATTTTCCTGACAAATTACATTACTCCCCATTTTTATTAGATTATCTTATTTTTAGACCTTGGCAAATTCAGTTACAAAGTTTTTCTTATAACTATAAAACAATGTTTATCTAATTTTAAGAACAAATATACTATCAGTGAATTATTTTTAGGGTTGTGAATATATTTATGGATATTAATCAAGTGGCAAAACTATACAACACTGAGGTAATTGTTAAAAAAATAATGACAAAAGAGTATAAGGAAAGTTTTGTTGATTTGGATACTACTATGGCTGCCTGTAAGGAATGTCCTAATTATTCAAAAAATTGGGCTTGTCCCGAGTTTGATGAGGATGTGCTGGAATACTGGGATAAATATGATAATTTGGAGTTAACTCTTACAAAGATAATTTTTACTGAGGAAGCCTTGAATTCCAGTTATGACGAAGAGGATCTTATTAGTATTGTTGACAATTCATTGTTTGCCGAACGTAACAGGTTAATCAGCAATCTTGAAGAGAAGGCAAAGGAACGTGAAGGTAAGGTGTTATCTGCAGGCTATTGTGGTTACTGTGAAAAATGTTACAGGATGGAAAATCTGCCCTGCAGATATCCTGATAAATGTCATAACAGTATTGAATCTATTGGCGGACTTGTTGGAGATACTCTTAGTGGAGTATTTGATGAAGAACTTAAATGGATTGACAACAAGGGCCAGTTGCCAGAAAACTTATCCTTACTTATGGGTGTGTTGTATTAGATGATTATTGAAAATATTGGAGGGATTTGTTGGATTCCGGAAGATTTGAAACATTTATTGATGCAATTTTAGCTATTATGATGACTGTTATGGTTCTTAAAATTCCGCAGCCGGAAACCATGACTTTTGCAGGCATATGGGATTTGAAGGTTATGTATTTTGCATATGCCGTGAGTTTCATAGTGATTTTCAGCATATGGGATCATCACAGGAAGCTTTTCAATCTGGTGGAGGAAATAAATAATAGTGTTATTTGGATATATTCCATTTTAATCTTTATTATCACGCTCATCCCATACTTTACTGCATGGGTTGCTCATGAACCATATTCTTTGGTGCCTGAATTGATGTTCGGGCTGATGTTTTTCCTGGTGAACATTATTTACGTTCTTTCTACAGAGGCCGCTATTAAACATGATGTGCATAATGAGGACATTAATGGTATAACTTTTGAAAAATTGTTAGTTCTTAATGTTTCATTGTTTGTTATAGGTTGTGTGATTGCATTTATGGGATACCCGTTAGCCGTTTTAATCGTGTGTCTTTTAACTGTTATTACGTGGAATACACTTCCACATATTCAGAATACTTATGTGATAGGTGAGGACTAATGCAGACTGAAAGATTTGAAGCTTTAATAGATGCTATTCTTGCAATTATTATTACCATCATTGTTATGGAAATTCCTTTACCAGAAACAACCAGTTTAAGCTCTTTAATTGCATTATATCCAGAGTTTATATCATATGCATTGAGTTTTATCATCTGTTTTAATTTCTGGAATTATCATCATAACCTATTTGGTATTGTTAACAAGTTAAACAGTACCATCACATGGACCAGTGCCGTTGGAATAATGATTGTAGGACTGCTTCCCCATGTGACAACAATGATTTCAACGAATTTCTATTCATTCACTGCACAGTTCATGTTTGCATTAATATTTTTCCTGACAAACATTAACTTTTATGTTGCAGACATGTTGCTAATTAAGGTTGATAAGGGCAATATTGCACTTAGACTGGCTTTGAAAAATAGAAAGGAAACTACAATCATCACAAGCATAATACAGATAATAGGTGTGGTAATTGGTTACTTCGTATACCCACCAGCCATACTGATTTGTTGTATGCTATCGATTGTGGTGATGTTGGGTCAGGAACATATTAAGAGTTATTTTAAATATTGAAAATTATATTTTTTTTGATACAACTTATGTATCAATTATTTTTACTGTTTTTTTATAAAAAAAGAAAATGGTATTGAATTGTCCTTTTATTCAATACCGAAGAATTCATTACGTGCATTGACCATTGCCTGAATGTTTACAAGTGGACTTGAAGCAGCAATACCACAACTTGGAGCAACTACGTCAACACCTTTTTCGAGTGCTTGAAGTACTTCTGTTCTTACTTCTTCTGGTGTTCCCCTGAATAGTGTTCTACTTGTTGATATGTTACCACATACCTGACATTTGTCTCCAAGACTTGCTTTTACTTCCTGTGCATATCTCATGTCAACTGCTTCTTCTATACTTATACCGTTATATCCACATGATAGCATGTCTTTTAGCATATTTCCCGTGTGACCACATATGTGAAGTACGTTCTGTGATTTCATTGCCTTTTCAATATCTTCAAGTGGTGGTCTTGATATTTGTTGGAAGTCAAGTGGACTTAAGAGGTCTCCACTGCTTGTAGGATCTGCAACACATATTACATCCGGTTTTACTTCATTCAATTCCTTGATGTATGCCATTACAGCTTCTGTTGCCACTTCCACTGCTTCATCCACACCCCAGTAGTCGAGGTTGATCATTTTAAGTATTTCCTCTACTCCTATCATGTGTCCTGCAACGGTAAATGGTCCTGTTATACCTACACATACCGGCAGGTTGTCATATCTTTCATGAAGTATTTCTACGGCTTCACATATGACTGGTATTCTTCCTGAGGTTTCGAAGTTGTCAGGTATTTCTATTTCTCTTGGATCATCGAATGGTGATTTGACTACTTCTGGTGTTCTTCCACCGGAACCAAGGTCTACCTCACATCCCATTGATTCTGCTTCCACTGCAAGACAGAATGGTATTTTTGCATCCTCTAGTCCGGCCAGTTCATGAAGTGATGCTCCAAGTGTGGCCATTTGTTCCGGATCTTCGTGTGCTGTTGGCCATGACGTACCCGTCAATTTCATTGCATCCAATATTCCTGATTGTGTGACTGTGATGACCGGTGTTATGTCAACTTCTTTTCCGTTCAATACATTTTCTAAATTTTTTTTATAATTTATATCCATATTATTCACCCCTTAATAGTAATTATTTTCACAGTATTTACTACAAATAACAGTTTATTTTACTTATATATAAATATAAAGTTATTATTTTTAGAAATAATTAATTTAAATAAGTTATACGATGTTTAATTAAATTTTATTAATTTACATAATGTTTTATAGGTTAATTATTAGTTTAATCAATTGATATTAAAAACATTCATAAAATGAATATTTTTTAATTTAAAGAGCGTTTAAAGA
>DUHK01000119.1 GCA_013330915.1 Methanosphaera sp.
ATGTAGAACAGTATCAAATGCCAGGCCGGTTTCTACTCCAAGTAAATGTGGAATAAGTGCAAGGTGTCCTGAACTACTAATTGGCAGGAATTCACTTAATCCCTGAACAGCGCCCAAAATAATGGCACTTAAAATGTCTAACAAATAATCACCTCTGATTATATGATGTTATTTTAAAATAATAATAAAAAAGAGTATAGAATGGTTAGATAAAGTCTAACCAACCGTATTTATCTTCTACTTTGTTGTTAATTATGTCGAATAATTTGTTTTGTAGCTCTTTGGTAATAGGGCCACGTTTTCCTTCACCAATTGTAATCTGATCGACTGATCTTATTGGTGACAATTCTGCAGCTGTACCTGTGAAGAATAATTCGTCTGCAGTGTAAACTCTTTCTCTAGGAATACGTTCTTCTCTTACTTCGTATCCTAAATCTTTGGCTATTTGGATTACGGTGTTTCTTGTTATTCCGTTTAATACGGATGAACCGATATCTGGAGTGTAGATTACACCATCTTCAATCATAAAGAGGTTTTCTCCGGAACCTTCCCCGATGTCACCGTTGTAGTTTAGTACGATACTTTCACTGTAACCGTTAGCTACTGATTCCATTTTTGCAAGTTGTGAGTTCATGTAATTTGAACCAGCTTTAGCCATGTTAGGCATGGTATCTGGTGCCATTTTTCTCCAGGTTGAAGTACATATGTCAATTCCTTGTTCTAAAGCATCTTCACCAAGGTATTGTCCCCATTCCCAAACTGCAATAACTGTTTCTACAGGACAGTTTAATGGGTATACACCAAGTTCTTTGTAACCTCTGAATGCTATTGGTCTTACATAACATGATTTAAGGTCGTTTTCTTTGATTGTTTCTTTTACTGCATCACATAATTCATCAATAGTGTATGGAATGTCTATTCTATATACTTTTGCTGAGTTATGTAATCTTTTCATATGATCTTTAAGTCTGAATACTGCTGGTCCTTTTTCGGTATCGTAGCATCTTAAACCTTCAAATACACTGGAACCGTAGTGTACTACGTGTGACAATACGTGTATCTGTGCATCTTTCCAGTCTACTAGTTCACCGTTAAACCAAATTTTTCCTGATTCATCGAATGCCATTTTGTTAATTCCTATTATTTTATATAATATTATTTCTCTTTTTTATTCTATATTAAGATTTTTTAAAAATAATTATAATTTAATATTTTTTTTAAATGTATTTTGTAAAATTGGAATTTTATTCATTTATTAATATTTTTTATTATTAATCATTATGGGGGATTATTTGATTGTCATATTTGTTTTTAAAATAGATTTGAATGTTTTTTTATATTTAGGTTGTCATATGATTTTTTTAATATTTTTTTATAGGGAAACCTTTATATACTATGATTGATATACTATAGTATAGTCTGTTATGAAGACTACTATACTATTTTGATTAGGGCTGGTGGTCTAGGGGTATGATACCTCCCTTACAAGGAGGGGATCAGGAGTTCAAATCTCCTCCGGCCCATTTTAAATTTTAACTTATATTATTCTATTTCTAGCGTCAATTACTTATTATGCATTCTTTTTTTATGGATGAAAAAGTTATAACATATAACTTATAACTTATAAGTTATAATAAAAGTCAGGATTTAAAAAAGACTTAAAACAACAAAAATGTAAAAAAAATAGTTATATAGGGAGAAAAAAGATTTAAATAGTTAAAGTAACAATTGAAATTATTATTGAAATAAAGAAGATAATACTTCCCTTAAATAACAATTCTGATAAATTTCTTTCAACTAACAATAATCCACCATAACAAACTATTGCACTAGCAGCTATTTTTCCAAGACCTGTATATCTACCGGTGGTAATTCTGTTAAATATCAATGAAATGATAGCGGCAATTATTATCAGAAGTACCATGTATACTATCATATGCTCCTTGAAAAATGTGAGTGACTTGTCAACGTCCACTGCAGGCAATTTATCCCTAATGCTGATGGATCTGTTGGATGCAGTGTTAATGTAACTTCTTGGCTGATATGAAGTGCTTTGATACTGGTTTAAACTGCTATTGCTGCTTCTGTTACTCCTGCTAAATCTGCCAGAGAAAATGGCATGTGAATTGTTTCCCCTGTTAGGATTTAAACTTTGAGGTCTTGAAGAACTTTCATAGTAATAGTCATCGTAATCAAATTCATCCTCATCTACTGAAGGTTCGGAAACAACTCTCTGTTTTTTGGAATAATTCTGTGCTATTTTCATTAATCCTTTTTTATCGACCAGTTTAATATTCCTTTTCTGAGCATAAACGGCTGCTCCATGTGTAAATCTGCTGGTTGTAAAAATCAGAATTTTAGAGGCGTTCACTGCTTTGGCCGCATGTTCCATATCCTTCAGGACATCCAATCCAACAGTCCAAGGTTCTTCGTAATTTTTGCATGCAACAACTACTCCCACTTCACCTACTGAGGTTTCAAGAGTAGCATATATGTCAATAACCTGATTATCAACAGGATAATTTGTTGTAGTTTTAAAACCACTTTCTTCCATGATAGTGGCTATAAACTTAATTAAACGTTCTTTTTCCAATATTCTCCCTCTGTATCATGTTTAAAACTGTAATGTTTGCATTTATCGTAAATTGTATTTTTATAACTATTGTAAATATTATTGATTTATATTATATTTTTTAAAGTATTATAATTTATCTATAAAAAATAAGTAAAAGATATTTCAATAAATAATAATATGAAAATTCTAATAACAAATGATGATGGTGTAACTTCCAAGGGAATTAAAGCATTGAATGATGCAGTCAAAGATTTGGGAGAAACATTGGTTGTTGCACCTGCACGACAACAAAGCGGAGTCGGTCATGCCATTACATTAATGAAACCGTTAAGGGCAATGCCAACAATGATT
The DNA here is from genome assembly GCA_013330915.1 of Methanosphaera sp. Classification (GTDB taxonomy): domain Archaea; phylum Methanobacteriota; class Methanobacteria; order Methanobacteriales; family Methanobacteriaceae; genus Methanosphaera; species Methanosphaera sp11921u. Next base: position 2,927 of record DUHK01000119.1, read on the forward strand.
GATGATGATACGCAGGCATATGCAGTAACTGGTACACCAACTGATTGTGTGATAGTTGGTTCTAAAAATCTGATGGACTCAGAACCAGACCTTGTTATATCAGGTATAAACGTTGGCGAAAATCTAGCAAGATCAATCACCACTTCCGGGACATTAGGAGCAACATTTGAGGCTGCATACTTTGGAATACCTGCAATAGCAGTATCAATACAGGTAAAACACGAGGACATAAAATTTAAAGACGGTGTGGAAAGTGTTGATTATACCTTTGCAAAAAAAATAGTTAGAAAACTAGTCAAGAAAATCATCGACCATGGAATGCCAGAGGGAGTTAACATTTTAAATCTAAACATTCCTGCAGATCCTGTTTCAGATGAGATTGTACAGGTAAAATTAGCAAACAAAATGTATGATACCGATGTTGAAAAAAGAATCGATCCATACGGTCATCCATACTACTGGATAGTGGGAGGACTTATAATGGAAGAGGATGACGAAACAGACGTACATACTCTAAGAATAAAAAACAAATCAACATTAACTGCACTGTCAACTGACATGACTACAGATGTTGATTTAAGTAAATGGTTGGAATAATCATTTTAACACTTCAATACCCATTATTTTATCTTTTTTATTTTTATAAATATCATATGCAATGTAACTGCTGCCTATTGCACCGCTTTTATCAGTTAACACTTTTACAGGAGCAATTCTTTCAACCCTTTTTTTAATTCTGCCGCTTATGTCAACAGGATGTGTCATTACACCTGCGCTACCAGTGAGTACAATACCATCAATTTTATTTTCGCTTATTCCATATAAGCCATAAATTTCCATAACAACACTCATAACAAGGGAATCTATTGCCAAAAGACCATCTTCATCGTTGGCCACTGCTTTTTTAATGATTTCATCCTTGACGTTATTTATTTTTGCATCTACTTTAGCTATCTTAGAGACTCCCGCATGTGAAAAACATTCGTTTGCACTTTTTCTTCCTTCATCAATATCACGAATCATCCCTAAATCCAGTGGACCATGAATAAATCCCATGGCACCGATACATGCATCAAGAGCTCCCTTTATAATTCCATCCTCCACCAGTATACACACAGTATTGGAACTTATATCTGCTATAATCATGTTTTTCCAGCCGGTCATGGTATGGGCATAATAAGAGAGACTTACCTTTTCACTGCTTGCACAGTGGGAATAGCTGGCCCTGAACCTTTTGTCAAGAAATTCGCACCCCTTGTGTAAACCAGGAATAAGAACTGACGGAATTTTCATCGAAAGTATTTCATCATATATTTTACTTCCGCCACCGGTTACCTTACCCGCTCCGTTAATTGATAGAATACCTCTGTCCTTAACATTTTCTAGGGGTGTTATTTTGCTTATTGAATCACCCATTGCATAAGTCACGGCCATCAAATTAATCTTTTTTATATCAACGTGTTGGCTTAAAGTATCTTCAAAGTTCACCCTGTTGTCTGATACATCATCACGTCTGAGCTTAAAGTAAGCAACGTCATCCTTGTTTTCATCAATTATCTGGAAACTTATGGCGGTGGTTCCATGATCCATACCCATATAATATTTCATAAAATCATCTTTTTTATAATAAATTTATTTTTCCTTTTTCTATTCATTATTTTCTGTAGAAGCTTTGATAGAGTTTTGTGAACAAATCAGGATTAAATGTGTTGTCTTCATTATCATAATCCTTTATCACACATACTTCCGTAGATTTGGCTGTTGTAACATCACATTTCCAGTGACTTGTTACCTCTTTTCTGAAAGCATTTTGCAGAAGGTTCTTGTTGTTGTATGTTACTGTCCATTTGGCAGAATCCTTTTCAAACTTTATCAGATTCCTGTATGTGTGGGTGTGGTAAACATACTCATCAGAGTACTGGATGGAGTAGACCTTGTAGTCTTCTCCAACTTCCTTTCGTAAAATGTCGGTATACTGGTCATTTTTTCTAAAGTCAGCCCTTACAAGGCTGGATTTATTTAGTATAACGTGATTTACTCCATCTTCTGTAATGTTAAATGGAAGCTGTCCATTATTCCATATAAGTGCCAGTTTCAACAATTCCTTTAAAAGCTTTTTATCCGGGTTTTCCTTTTTGATTAGCTTGTAACAGAGTTTTCCATACTTGTTTAGCTTATAGTATTTTAGCTTAATTTTTCCGTTTTCCTGCTGTAAAATTTCAAGTTCTTCCTCACTGTAGATTTTGCTGTTGTCATTGAACAGTTGTCTGATTATGCTGCTTGAGAATCTTTTTTGCTCCAACTCATCGAATGAAGTGTATCTGATGTTTTCAACGGCCTCTTCTATTTCATCCCATTCTATGTAGTAGTCCTTGTTTTTGTAGGTTGTTATTTTGATGTTGTTTTCGCCGATTCCTGATATCAATCCACTTTTATAGTACTGCTTATGGTCTATAATCTCCTTTTTTATTGACTGGAAGTTTTCATCCAGGTTAAATTTTCTGGGAGTGTATGATGTGCTGTCATAGGGGATGTCAAACAACCATGAAAGTAATGCGAGTATGATATCGTTGATAATGTATCCTTGTATGTAAGCTTCCAGTGAGCTTTGTATTTCCTTCCAGGAATAGAAATTGTTTTCGATTTTAATGTATTTTTCACCGATGCCCTTGATTATCATTGAATTTGGAAGACTTTTTAATTTGAATTCTTCCTTATGTTCTATGACATATTTCTTAACTTCTTCGAAATCATCACTTATACTAAAGTGTAAAGCTTTCAGTTCCATAGATATCATACTCCTTATAGTATAATAATTATTATTACTCTTAATATTATTAAACTATATTTACCTATATTCTATATTAATATCATTCTTTTGTGTAAAACAATAAATAATAGTCTTTCATCTTATCTAAAATATCAAAATGAATGTTTGGTTGGAAGATTCTAAAAAAAGTAGGGTATTGAGTTAATCTAATTCATCAAGCATTTGTTTGGGATTTTGTGAATGTTTGACATTATCAAAGGTTTTTATAATAATTCCTTCTTCATCTATTAAATAAGTTGTACCTACAAGTCCTATTGCAGGTCTTCCAAACATTTTCTTTTCCTTTAGAACGTCATATAACTTTATTA
>DUHK01000036.1:0-17168 GCA_013330915.1 Methanosphaera sp.
TGTTGAAGCAGATATAGGAAATTACGTTTTAATTCATTCCGGATATGCAATAGAAGTATTAACTGAAGAAGCAGCAAAGGAAACAATCGATACCTGGAATGATTTACTTCAAGAATTAGAAGATGAATAACTTCTTAAACTCTTTTTTTTTAAATAATTTTTATCATTAACAACTTTTTTTCAGTTTTTAACTCTTTATTATTATATGAAAAAATAGTTAGTCATTGTTTTATCCAAAAATAGTAATTATTATTAAAATTTAAATTTAGAATTAGTTAAAGTAAATGGGCACGCTGGGATTCGAACCCAGGACCTCACGGTTATCAGCCGTGCGCGCTAACCAAGCTGAGCCACGCGCCCTAACAAAAATAAACATATGCTTTTAAGCATCTATTACTATATTATATTCTCTTAATATATATACTTTATGGTTATTATTCATAAAAAAAAACAAAAATAAATAAATTATTTATTCATCTTTGTTTACCATTTCATTAACTTCTGTTGCCATCATGTGTTCAATGATGTTAACTTCAGCTTTATCTATTTCTTCAAGTTTTTCTGTTTCTAATCTTGCAGCCATAGCGATGTTTGCTACACTCATACACATTGGGTTTGTAGGTTTAATTGTGAGAACTGTTTTTTTATTTGCTTCATCAACGTCTATGTTTTGGATTAGTCCCATGTCAACAATACTAATTCCCATATGTGGATCCATGATACCTGCTAATTTGTCCATTATTTTTTGTTTAATTTCTGCTTCTGCCATTTTATCTCTCCGTTATTTATATTATATATGAAATATTTTATTTAAATACTTTATTTAAGAAAATTTGAGTGACTCTCTATTTTATTTGATGTCTTATCTTGACACCAATTCCCTTATCTGCTTTGACCAGTTCTTCTCCATTCATCATGGATTTTCCAACACCTACAACTTCATCGTCCTTTATGATAACAACTTCATCGTTTGGAACAATATTTTTATCAGCATCATCAATTCCCGGTGTAAATAATGTGCTTGTTTTCAAATCAAAACTAATGAAAACTCTATTTATTTCTTCATCTTTTAATATTTCTCCACCAGCTAAATTCAGAGTGTACAAACCAGTTTCAAAGTGAAGTGTAGCTAACTGCTCTTTGTTGGACATAATTCTTGTGTTGAATTTTCCATGTGTTTGGGTGTTGTCAGGAATTAAACTGTCTGCTCTTGTTGTATTGAACTGATATCTTGCTATTGACCTTAAATCATGAATTTTATGATGTTTATAGTTGATTTTATCAGCTTTTTTTACTTCATCCCTTAAGTTGTTTAAAGAATCCTGTGAACGGGTATTGTCATCTTGACACGTGTAAACCACATTGTCCAGAACTTCTTCACAAGCCTCTTTGTAACCTCCGGAAACGTGTGCTATGACCTTACGATCTTTAACATACTCCTTCAAGGAATTTCCTGCCATTTTTATTTCTTCATCTGACCAATCGCCAGTTGTGGAAGCATCATATGAATGTATTGGATAAGTTTTTTCCATTTCTCTAGGACATATTCCAAAGGGTGATGTTAAAATAACTTCTTGCAGTCCTTTGGTATATTTTCTGAATAATGTATGTGATTTTGATTGGGAATATGGTTTTTTCATACTGCAAGGTAAAACAACAACAGTATCACTGAACGGTTCGAGCAATGTCATTCTTTCTCGCCATCTTACTACTTCCGGCCTGTTTAAGGAAAGTTCTGATATGCAAGGTATTTTACTATTTTTCATAATAATCTAACCAAAAAAAATTAGTATTGGGGAAAATTAGAATAATTTTCCTAATTTAAGAAGAGCTTTAGGGGATACTTTAATTAATAATTTTATTAAAGTTTTAGGACTGATTTCATCCACGTCAACTTTAACAAATTCATGTGCAATTTTATTTAATTCATCATCGTCTAATGATAATAAATATTCTTTTGCTTTTTTATATTTTTCATAGTTTTTACCTATGTTTTCATCTGTTAATTTCACATACTCTTCCAGATTTTTTTTACTGTAATCTTTATCACTGATTGCGTGAGCAGCTACAATTCCGGCATATGCTCCTGATTCTAATGCTGAATTGATTCCCCCACCGGTTAAAGGATTTACAAAACCTGCTGCATCTCCAACTACAAGTATATTGTCTCCAACACGTTCTTTAATCAATCCACCAACAGGATCTCCACCCACATTTATTTCAACTGCTTGTGCATGTTGTGTTTCAGGACAGTTTTTGATAAATTCATCAAGATGTTCGATGGCCGTCTTATCTGTATGTGTTTTCAATACACCAATACCTACGTTTGCTATGTCTTCTCCTTTAGGGAAAATCCAGGTATATCCTCCAGGTGCTACACTTCCGAAGTATAATTGGATAACATTGTTGTTTTCCATTTCAAGTCCAGCCATTTCATATTGAACACATGATTCCATATTGTCGAATTTGGTGTTACAATCTAAACCGGCCCATCTTCCAATACGTGAACCTGGTCCATCTGCTGCAATAACGATGTTTGCATGTATTTTGATTTCTTCTCCCATTTTGTCTGCAGTAACTATGATTCCATCGTCAACTCTTTCAAGGGAAGTTGCACGTGTTTTTATCATTATTTTTGCTCCGGCACGTGCAGCATCCATTGCCATATGTTTATCAAATACTTTTCTTTCAAGAACATATCCTGATTCTGGTAAATCAATAGTGTCTTCACTTAACCATACACTTGTTTGGTCAGGTGATACTAATCGGACTCCGTTAGATTTTCTTGCTATCCATCTTGGATCTGGTTGGATTCCTAAATCAATCAGACCTTGTTTTGAAACTCCTTCAGCACATCTTTTTGGTGATCCGATTTCTGATTTCAGGTCTATTAATATAACCTCTGCTCCGTGTAATGCTGCTTCTCTTGCGGCTAATGATCCTGAAGGTCCTGCACCTACAACTAAAATATCAGTTTTATATTCCATTTTTTCACCTTATTCTAATGATAATGCAGCAACAGGGCATGCTTTTACGCATAAACCACATTTTGTACATTTTTCATCGTCTACTACAATTTTTAATTCTTGCACATCTATTGCATCTGCGACACAAACACCTGCACAAGCACCACAGTACATACAGTATTCTTGAATAATCATAATATAACTTCCTTTTTTTATTCTTCTTTTTCTTCTTCAGCTCTTCTTATATCTATAGCTTCATCTCTTGTAATGAAAATATGTCCACAGTTAGAACATTTTAGTTCACCGTTTTGACCATAAGCTAGAAACTCTCTTTCAAAATCTCTGTGTTGTGTTTTATCCCTAGAACCACATTCCGGACAAGGTTTTAATAACTCTTCAATTTTCATTTTTATCCCTTGGTATTAAGTAAATCAAGAAGTTTAAATTGTGCCGCTTGTAAGTGTTTACAATAAAAACTTCCAGGTTGTCTTTGATTTCTATATGTATAATCAGCGCAATCACAATTCCAATACCCATAAAGCATGGATACTATATAGAAATCATCTTTATTTTTAACTTTGAATATAATATGACCGGGTTCATAATGTTCTACAAGTACGTCTTCATTCTTGTATAACTTGTAACCCTCTGTAATTCTGTCTGCCATTATATCAATTAATCAATTAATTACAAAATATTGCCATATATTTGTATTATTTTTTTTAATAATATAATAATATATGATTTTTATTTAATATGCTTTTTATGTTTTTTTAAAGGATATTGGTAAAATTTTGTCGTATGTTAAATTTAATGTATTCTTATTTAGTTGTGTAATTATGTGTACCGGATAAATCTTCACATTATTCTTATATGCCTCGCTTAGTGAATTGCTGAATTCTTCGTCGGTTTCATAATTTGGAGAAAATTCATGTGCGCTGTTCTGTAAAACTAAGATAATGATGGCACTTTGTTTTGATTCTTTTCTGATTTTAATCAGTTCATCCACATGTTTTTTACCTCTTTTTGTAGGTGCATCAGGAAATTTTGCTATCTTGTCAATTACCAATGTACATCCCTTGACTTCCAGGAAGAGGTCATTATCCTCTGAATCTTTTAGTAAAAAATCTAATCTGCTATTTCCATAGGTGTATTCCGGTTTGTATATGTGGAAATTTTTTAAATCATCAATTTCATGGTTTTCAATTATTTCTTCGACAATTTTGTTATGGTATGAACTATTTAACAGAACCCATTCATTTTTATATTTTATTCCGATTACGTCATATTTTGTTTTTCTCCCGGTCTTTTTATATGTTTCAACATATTTGATTAACATGTCGGTATCCTCTATCAGTAACTCTTTTAATCTTCCGGGATCGTGTAAATGTGCCAATTCTGTATTTTCATTCATTTTGAATTCAACAGTAAATCTATTGGGTCTGGATACATATTTAACTAATCTTAAATCGGATATTTTCATTTTATCAACTTTAAACTTTTTTTTTAATATGGGTTAAATAATCTTTTTTTTTCAATAAAAAATGTTCATTTATTTAGGATAATTTTAAATAAATATATTTACAAAGTATATAATAATATATATGTTGATTAATATTGATAAATAATCTAATTTGGTGAGAAAACTATGGAATACGGAATGTATCAAGAAATTATGGATCAACCAATTTCTTTAAGGCGAACAATTGATTCAGAAAAAGAACACCTTGAAAGGATTTCCGATGAGTTTAAAAAATTTGATAAAATATATTTAATTGGATGTGGAAGTTCCATTTCAACTTGTTATACCATAAGAGATGTTGTTAAATCCATATCTACAATTGAAATAGATGTTCAAACGGGTTATGAATTTGTAGAACACCAATATCTTGAAGAAAATGCTAATATGGGTGTTATTCTTACTTCACAATCTGGTGAAACTTCCGATACTTTAACAGCTTTACGTAAAGCAAAAGAACATGGAATCAAAACAGTTTCAATAACTAATAATTCTGAAAGTACTATGGCTAAAGAAGCAGATGAAAGTGTTGTAACTTTATGTGAAGAGGAAAAAGCAATTTTGGGAACTAAAACATATGTTACTCAATTGTTTTCATTATATGCAATCTTTTTCAATATGATTAAAACGGAAAGGGCACAAAAAATTTTAGAACAGTTATACACAGTTCCTGATATAATTGAAAAATTATTGCAGACTACACAAGAGGACAGTAAACAACTAGCTCAGGAAAATAAGGATGTAAAATTATTTTACTGTATGGGTGGAGGAGTGAACTTTGGATTAGCTTATAAATTAGCTATGACCATGTTCATGGAAGGTTCTCTTAAACACGCCTGTCCTGTTTATGCAGGAGAGTTTAGACATGGATTAATTGAAAGGGTTGAAAAAGGAGAAACCGTAGTTTTCTTAAAATCTGGGGATAATTATGATCAGGTTACACTCAGAGCAATTGATTTTTGTAAAAACATAGGTGTCAATACAATAATCTTTAATTCTAAAGATTATTCTGATTTGGATGTATTATTAACTCCATTCGTATTAATAGTTCCGTTAGAGTGGTTTATTTATCATTTATCAATATTTAATGGGGAAGATCCTGGTAGTACAAGACATATTGGTAAAGTCAGATACTAACCGTTTATTTTTTCTTTTTTTTATATTATTTTTTATAGCATTGTCTGTTTTTTGTAACATTTTTTTCACTAAATTTAAATTGTATAGTTAACATAAATGTATATATATAAATTTTAAAAAATTATTTTAGAATAAACTTTTGGAGAAGTGATTTTTTGTATTCAGTTAAATCAAGTGATGATCTTGAAGAATTAAGTCCCTTTATCATAATAGGGGCTGGTGGAGGAGGAGAAAAATTCTCTAATTTCAGTGGCGTAGAAACAGCAGGTTTTTTAGATGATTCTAAAGATAAACAGGGTAAAGAATTCTGTGGACACATCGTTGGGTCTGATTTAAAAACTTTGGTTGAAGAAACCAACTCTAAATCTGTTGCAATAATGTTGCCTATTGGGGCTGAAGGTGCAGCATTAAAATATGCAGTACAAGCAATTGATTTAGGACAAAATGTTGTAACCTCATTTAGATCTTTACCTTTGGAAGAAAATCCGGCAATTGTTAAATTTGCTAATCAGAAAAATGTTAAAGTAAAACAAATAAGTTCCAGATTGGATAATGTTGAAAAGGTTATGGGAATAGCCCCTGAAAAGGTTACTGAAACATTACCTAAAATAATGTATGTTCATAAAAAACCAGTAATATTTGTGGGTGGAACATCACAGGAATGTGGTAAAAGAACTACAACTAGGAAATTAGGTCAGATTGCAAAAGAAATGGGATTAAAAGCAATCATATTTTCAACAGATGAAATGGGATTCGAAAAACCTACTGATATAAACTTCAGAGCAGGTAGTTTATCAGTCATGGACGTTCCGGCAGCCATCATGGGAACAATAAAATATATGGAAGAAAATGAAGATCCTGATATCATATTTGTGGAAGGACAATCCAGTTTAACAGAAACAGGAAATCCACATCCTAAGGGTTTATCAGCATCAATATTATTTGGAGCAATGCCTGATGCAGTAGTATTATGTCATAGACCAAAACATCCATTCAGGGAACCAATAGGAATTGGAGCAGAGCTAAATGCAATAGAAGCAGTAGAACCAACTAAAGTTATAGCTTTATCCATAAATAGAAGAAATGATTCCGATTATTCATTAGAGGAAGTTGAAAAAAAATTTAATTTACCAACTGTTGATATTCACACAGATTCAAATGGTGGTTTAAAAAGATTAATTGAAACAGTATTAAAATATGTGGAGGAAAAGGAATGAGCACATTTAAAGATTTTACAGTAAATGTTAAAAAGTCAATTGACAGGGAGTATGATGCTGATTCAAATATGGATCCAAATTATGATGAAAGTCAAAAAGCATTGAATGATAATGTTATATCTTCAATAGGGGACTCATATGACGATGATGAAGAATATAATATAATTGTTGATGCTGATGACGACATTTCCCTAATTGAACCGGAAACTACAAGTGTAGATATGATTCGTTTAATAAAAGTAAGATCAATCAATGAATTATCCAAAGAATTAGAAAATGTAACTAAAACGGGTGTTCCTGCAATCATAGACTTAAAATATATTCAGGAAAGAAGATCTGCAGAATTTAAAAAATTAGGTTCAACAATTAAAGCATACAAATCAGCTACCAAAGCAAATGTAGTTCTTTTAGGTTCTACAAAAAATGTTATAGTAGTAACTCCAGAAGATATTAGATTATTAAAGGAATAAAATCAATCTTCACTTCTCTATTTTTATATTTTTTTTAAAAAAAAGAAAAAAATAATCTGTTTATAATTTCAGATTATGAAACTTCAACACATTAGAAAACATGACCTTATCGATATTTTTTTTATTAACACAGTTTTTTTCCAGTTCATGCCTGGTTTCAGGCAGTGATAATGGATTGGAAGGAGCATAACTGATATCACTATCCAATACAAACTTGTCAAAACCATATTCGTTTAACATTTTTACAGTGTCCATAGTTGACATTTTTAATGGTTGTACAGTTATTCCAAGGGTGTATCCTTTATCAATCACACTATCAACAATAGAAAAATCTATATGATCCAGTTGTACTAATTCCGGATTTATGTGTTCGTCGAGCAGTTCGACTATTTTTCCGGTCACTTCAATTTTATTACTGCGGGGTGTATGAACAATAACCGTATATCCGTTTTCATCCGCTAATTTCAATTGTTCAACAAAAACCTTTTCTTCCATCTTATCTAAACTTTCCAGACCAATTTCTCCAATGGAAATAACATTATCCTCTTTCATATATTCTGGAAGTTTTTCAATGACTTTCTCATAATCGCATGGAATGGCTCTTGGATGCACACCCACAGCACAAAATAATTTGATTCCCTCATTTTCTACGCGTTTGGATTCTCTGTAAACAATCCTGTTAAAATGTTCAAATGAAACATTGGATTTGTTCATTTCCAATGGATCATATGCACATGTAACAATGGCATCGACTCCTGCCATCTTCATGTTTTTGAAATCTTCAACAGGTCTGCAATCTGCATGTAAATGCGCATCGATAATCATAATTAACCTCATTCCTCAATGTCTTCAAAGAGAATGTGATTTTCTATCAGTTGATTCATGATTAATGGTAATTTGTTAATTGCAACTCTTTTTTGTTTAAAAGTATCTCTGTCACGAATTGTAACTTTATGGTCATCAATTGAATCATAATCAACTGTAATAGCGTAAGGAACTCCAATTTCATCTGCTCTTGCATATCTTCTTCCGATAGTACCGCTTGTATCGTAGGATGTTATAAAAGCATTTTCTCTAAGGGTAATTTCAATGTTTTGTGCAATTTCAGTTAATGGTTCTTTATTAACCAGTGGAAGAACTGCTGCTTTAATTGGAGCAATTTTTGCAGGTAGTTTGAAATATGATCTGCTTTCTCCTTCTTCACTTTCATCTTCGGTGTATGAATGTAGTAATGTGGAATAGATTATACGATCAATTCCATATGATGGTTCTATTACATGAGGAACAAATCTTTCTCCTTTTATCTGTTCTTCTACGGTGTCAAATGTAACAAAACTTTCATCAATCTCATATTCGTTGTCACCAATTGTAAATTTGTATTTACCTTCACTTTCAAATTTTGCTTTAATTTCATCCGGATTGACACTTTCAAGTATTTCTTTTGCTTTAGGAGAATCACCTTTGAATGTAGGTCCAAATTTTTTCATGTTGAATGAAGGTTTGGTAACTGTAACCGTTTTTACTTCATCATATTCTTTAAAGACTGATAAATCCTCTTTACTGTGTGCAATATGTGATTTTAAGTCAAAATCTGTTCTGTCTGCTATTCCTATGATTTCAACCCAACCAAATTGGTCTGTTTTTACTTCTGCATCCCAACAATCAATGGCATAATGTGCCATTTCATCAGGTAAGTGCTGTCTGAATCTAATAGCTTCTTCAGGAATTCCTATATCACTAAGAAACTTGCTTGCAAGTACTATCTGATAAATTAACATTTCACTGGAAACTATTCCTTTGTCTATGGCTTCCTTTACTTTGATATTGATTGGTTCGCTGCGATTTAACTGTTCATTTTGACCGTATAATTTCAGTTCACAGTCTTCAATATTCTTATAGTTTTTATGACTTTTATCACATGGGTCAACAAATATTTCTGCTTCTGCCTGTGTAAATTCCCTTAATCTGATTACTCCCTGTCTTGGAGATAATTCGTTTCTGTAAGATTTACCTAATTGTACGATTCCGAATGGTAATTTGTCCTTATAGAATCGGCTGATTCTTTTAAATGCAATGAATATTCCCTGTGCAGTTTCAGGTCTCATAAATCCGACTTGTTTTCCACTAGCACCTATCTGGGTCTTAAACATTAAGTTATAACTTCGAACATCTTCCAGTTTTCCTTCACATTCCGGACATACTATATTGTTTTCGGCTATGATTTCGGTAAGTCTTTCATCTGGTAAACCTTCCACATCATCATCAATTACAGCTTCGATGATATGATCTGCTCTATAAACCTCTTTACATTCACTACACTGTGTCATAGGATCAGTAAAATTATCCACGTGTCCTGAAGCCTTAAGTGTGTTTTTTGGCATTACGGTCGGTGCTTCTATTTCATAAAATCCTTCCTGGAAAACATAATATTTTCTCCAGAGATTCATGATATTGTTTTTCAACAATCCACCCAATGGTCCATAATCGTAAAATCCTGCAACTCCTGAATATATTTCAAATGATGGATAAAGTATTCCTCTTTTCTTTGATATGCTCATAACTTTTTCATTACTCATTCTTTTCCCCCTTAATTATATCAAAATCTTCTTTAATCTTACTGACTTGTGGTCCTGTTTGACCCATATATTTACTATCCCTATCTTCATGACCATATGGTTTGGCAGAAGGGGTAGTCATGGTTTCAAAAACTATTTGGCATACTCTTTGACCAGGATATAATGCTACTGGCATTTTACCTATATTTGAAATTTCTAACGTAATTTTACCTTCAAAACCTGGATCTATGTAACCGGCTGTAACGTGCATTGTTATACCAAGTCTACCTATGGATGAACGACCTTCTACTCTAGCAACAATATCTTCAGGTAATTTGACTGTTTCAAAAGTTGTTGCTAATGTAAATTCTCCAGGATGTATGATGAATGGTTCACCTTCTTTTATTTCAATTGTTTCCATATATGATTCCAAATCTGTATTATCAAATGGATCAATGAATGGTTTTGTAATAATTTTAAATCCCTTGAATTCATTGCCTATTCTTAAATCAACGGATGAAGGTTGAATTTGTTTTTCATCTGTAATAGGGTCGATTTCTATTTTTCCTTCATCCAAATATTTTTTTATATCTATGTCACTGAGTATTGCCATAAATTATTCCTCTTGTGTTTTGATTCTAACATTTACACGTTTTAATGTTCCACGTAATAATTTTGATTCACGACCTGCAATAAATGCACGTCCAATGATTCGTTTAGTAATTATTTCCACTTTTTTCCTTTTATGCTCTGGATAATCTAGTTTAGAAATAATTTCATTACAAAGTTTTGTGATTATCTTTTTATCCTCAAAACTAGCGATTTCCATGTTGTCGACAGGATAATCTTTCTGATTTTTATAAATTTCATAGAATATGATTGCTGCCGCATGACTAATGTTCATTATGGGATATTCCTCATTTGTAGGAATAGTAACTAAAATGTCACATAATTCCAGTTCTTCATTACTTAAACCGTCTCCTTCCCTTCCAAAGAGGATTGCAATATTGCCGTCTACATGCATATTTTTTGGAAGTTCATCGGGTGTAATTGGAATACGGGGAATATTATAACTTCCTCCGGCGGTACCGGTAGTTCCTATAATTGTAGTGATTTGCTTATCTTCTATGAAATTTTCCAGGGAATCATATATTTTAGCATCCTGCACCACGTCTCTTGCATGACTTGCCTGATAATAACTACTATTCTCAAGTTCACAGGGATTAATTAAAACTAACTTTTTAAATCCAAAATTTTTCATAGTCCTAGCTAAAAACCCTATATTTCCAGGAGTTTTTGGTTCTACAAATACGCTATAAATTTTCAAATATAATCACTATATATTACTCTGTATAATTATTTTAAAATAAATTTCTCTATTTTTTCTCAAATTCCAACTCAACTTTTAATCAGGATATATTTTTAAAATTTTTATCTGAAATAATTTAAAGAATATGATTAATTTTTCATTAAAACAATAATCATCATTAAATATAAAGAGATATATAATAATACTTCGTTAAGAAAAAAATAAATTATTATTCACAGCATATTATCATTTGGTAGTTTATAGGAGGAGTTTTTTTATGCTAATGGTTTCAACACCTGATATTGGGGGAAAGACAATTAAGAAATATTATGGTATAGTCAATGGTGAAGGTCTAATAGGAGCTAATGTTTATAAGGATATATTTTCAGGTGTAAGGGATGTTGTTGGTGGAAGAACTTCAACTTATGAAAAAGAACTCAAAAAAGCAAGAGAAATGGCATTAATAAGTATGGAAGAAAAGGCAACAGAAATGGGAGCAAATGCTATTTTGAATGTCAGAATAAAATACAGTAACTTGGGTGGTACAATGGGAAACACTATTTTGGTAAGTGTCAACGGTACCGCAGTTTTAACAGAATAAAAAAAAGAAGAATAAGATGTTATATCTTATTCATATGCTTTGTTTAGTAATTCCATGATATTAATCACGCTTGTTTTTGAATTTTTCTTTTCTAATGAATCGTTAATATTGAATTCACAGAATGGACATATAGTTACAACATAATCAACATCCAACTTGTCAATCATGTCCACCTTATCATCTGCAAGAGCTTCAGCTATTTCTGGTTTACCTGATTTAACTCCTCCACCGGCTCCACAACATTGGTCCGGTTTGTCCATTTCAACAAATTCCACACCTTTTATACTTTTCAATATATTTCTAGGTTGTTGACTGATACCTTGACCTCTAACAAGGTGACATGGGTCATGATACGTAACTTTGACGTTGACTTCATTCATTTCTTCAGGATTAAGTTTTCCATCTAAAAATTCACTGATATCCATAACGTTTAGGTTAACGCCGTATTCAGGATAGTTGTTTTTTAGGGTGGATCCACAACCGGCACAGACAGTTAATATGGTATCGTAATCTTTGAAAGTTTCATAGTTTGTTTTTACAAGGTCTGGAATAATATCTGTTTGACCGGTTCTAAATAAAGGTGAACCGCAACAAACCTGTGATTCAGGTACATCCACTTCATATCCAAGTTTTTCCAGAACATTGATTAAGTATTCTGCTATCCATGGTAATCTGTTGTCAATCATACATCCTGTAAAGAATGCAATTTTGTTTTTCTTCTCTGATGCGTGATTCTTATTGTATTGTTTTACGAATCCTTCAGGATACTCACTGTCCTCTTTAGGTTGTACACTTCTTCCCGTGTTCAGTACTGATTTTCTGATTAATTTGTGAGGTTTGAGAGGACCCTCTTTTTCTGAAAATATTTTTTCTCTTAGTTTTTCAATTGCCTTTCCGTAAATGTCAATTTCTTTAGGACAGGTTTTACTACATTCGCCACATGAAGTACAGTAATATATTCCATTTTCAACTGACTTTTCAGAAAGTGATTCATCTTCTCTTGGGTCAAATTCTATGTTAGAGAAACCCCTCATAAAGTATGGTCCAACATATTTATCGGTTTTTTTAATTACAGGACACATTGAAATACATGAGAAACAATCGATACAACCTCTTAATTGATCACACCGAGCATATTCTTCCGGCTTGAATATTTCAGGTTTATTTTTCTCTGTTTCAAGGTCTTCAGAAGCCATGTACATATTCAAGTTTTTAATTTTGTCGTTTAATTCGCTTCTGTCAACTATCAAATCCTTAATTACTGGAAGGTCCAATGGTTCTAAAATATCATTATCTCCAATTTCTGCTTTACATGCCAATTTGGCTTTACCATTAACTTTTATTGCACAGGATCCACATTGACCTGCTCTACATGAGTATCTGTATGCAATGTTTGCATCGTATTTTTTATTTATTTGTGCAAGTGCATCTAAGATTTTCATCTTTTCAATTTCTTCAATCTCATAAGATTCAGTGTAATGTAAATCTTTCACAGGATCATATCTTTTAATATTAACAGTAATCATATAAATCTCCCAAATATCCTTAAGATAACAAAGTGATAATTTCACCTTCAATATATAAACTCATTAGTATTCTATCTTATGTTAATATCTTTATTTCCTTTCTTTTAAAATTTGTTAAAAAAAAATTTATACTTGCTTAAATATAGATATATATAATCTTTAAAAATTAGTAATAGATTTTTTCTAATAAAATTAATTATCTCATGTTTAATTATTTTAAGGAGTATTGATTATGAAAATAAAAGAGTTATTAGATTCTGACAAAGGAAAAAAACGCTTCATGCTGGGAAATGAAGCAGCTGTAAGAGGTGTTTTGGAAGCTGGCGTTTCATTGGCAGCAACATATCCCGGAACTCCGTCTTCAGAAATAGGTGACATTTTATTTAAAATAGCAAAAGATGCAAATGTTTATTTTGAATTTTCATCAAATGAAAAGGTTGCAATAGAAGTTGCTGCCTCAGCAGCAAGTACAGGTTTAAGAACTTTTTCATTCATGAAACATGTTGGAGTTAATGTGGCTGCAGATTCATTTATGACTTCAGCATACATCGGTGTTGAAGGCAGTTTACTTGTATTGGTTGCAGACGATCCATCAACGTTCTCTTCACAAAACGAACAGGACACACGACACTTTGCAAGACAAGCCAATATTCCATTATTTGAACCATCCAATCCTCAGGAAATTAAAGATTTTATCCATTATGCATATGGAATATCTGACGAATTTAATATTCCTGTAATCTTAAGAACAACTACTCGTGTATCACACATGAGGGGAATAGTGGAAACAGATGAATATGTAAAAAATACAAAAGTTACAGGAGAATTTAAAGATAATGGTTTGCATGTACCTGTTCCAGAGGCAGCTCGTGTAATGCACAATAATCTTGTGGACAAAATAAACCAGATCCGTGAAGTTTCAAACCAAAGTCCTTTAAATAAAATAATAGATAACGGGGCAGATGTTGGTATTATAGCTTCAGGAGGAGCATATAATTACGTTGCTGATGTAATCAATCAAAATAATCTAAAAGTTAACGTACTGAAAATCGGTTTTTCACATCCATATCCTGAAAAACTTGTCAAACAATTCCTGGAAGATAATAAAGAAGTTCTTGTGGTTGAAGAAGTCGATCCGATTAATGAAATTGAAACATTGGCAATTGCCGGAAAATACAACATTAACACAAATATTCATGGAAAAAGAGATTCAACATTACCTGAAACATTTGAATATACTCCTGACATAATATTTGATGCACTTCAAAAATTAACAGAATTTGAAGATAATCGTAACAGTCCAAATGAAGCTTCATCCATTGAATTACCTTCCCGACCTGCAACATTATGTTCCGGTTGTCCACACAGGGCATCATATTATGCAGCAAGGGAAGCAATAGACAGCTTAAATCTTGACATTGAAAGCATACATCCTTCAGATATAGGATGTTACACCTTAGGAATAGCACCTCCATACAAAATGGCAAATTATTTAATGTCCATGGGGGCCAGTGTAGGGACAAGTTGTGGATTCAGTAAATCAACACAGGATCAGCCAATCATAAGTTTCATAGGTGATTCAACATTTTTCCATGCAGGTATACCTCCGTTAATCAATGCTGTTCACAACAAAACCAAATTCACATTGGTAATATTGGATAACAGGATTACTGCCATGACCGGTGGTCAAACAAATCCTGGAATACCTGTTGATGGTATGGGTGATGATGCACCTGCAATTTCAATAGAAGCATTGGTAAAATCAATAGGAATCGGTTTTGTAAAAAAAGTCAATCCTTTGGATGTTAAAGAAATGATTGAAGTTTACAAAGAAGCTCTCGATTATGACGGAGTTTCAGTAATCATAGCCAAATATCCATGTAACTTAATTAACAAGAAACAGATTAAGGAAAGAAAATACAGCATAGTTGTTGACAATGACAAATGTGTCCATTGTAACATATGTGTAGACAAGTTAGCATGTCCAAGTATCAATGAAATAGATGGAATGATTACAATAGACCAAGTATGTAATAAATGTGGAGTTTGTACTCAGGTATGTCCTACAAATGCAATATCCAAGAGGGAGTAGATAAAATGGTATATAATATTTATATTTGTGGAATCGGTGGACAAGGTATCATTAAAACATCAATAGTAATAGGTGAAACTGCATTATCTAAAGACATGAATGTTGTCATGAGTGAAATACATGGAATGAGTCAAAGGGGAGGAGTAGTTTCAACAGAATTAAAAATCGGTGAAGACCAGAGTCCTATAATTCAGGAGGGTGGTGCAGATTTAATACTGTCCTTTGAACCAGTGGAAGCTTTAAGAGCTCTACCTAAATCAAATAAAAATTCAATAATAGTTACAAATGTTTCACCTGTACTTCCATCCACAATCAATCAGCAGGATGTTGATTATCCGGATGTTGATGAGATTATAAAAGAGCTGGAATCAAAAGTAGAAAAAGTTTACGCTATTGATGCAAATGAAATAGCAAACAACGCAGGGCATCCATTATCAATGAATATGGCAATGTTGGGTGCTGCAACTGCAATCTCCACATTCCCACTTAACAAAGAAGAAGTAATAGAAATGATGAAAAACCATCTTCCACCTAAATCTATTGAAATAAATTTAATAGCATTCGAGGAAGGATATAATTCTTGTCTATAAAAAAAAGAGTATGAAGGTTATATTGAATAAATCTCTTCAGGAGATATGATATTCACATTTCCTTCTTCTAATATTTTATATCCTTCATCCATATTATTTTCTAATTTTAATATTACAATTGCATTATAAGTTTTTTGTTCAACAAAAGCATATAAATATTCAAGATTTATTTCATTTTTATCTAAAATTCTTAATACCTGGTTTAATCCTCCAGGTTCGTCACTGATTGATACAGCTATTACTTTCGTAATTTTTACAATAAAATCATTTTCTTCTAATTCTTCCTTAACCTTTGCTGGATCAGTTACAATTAATCTGAGAATACCGAATTCAGAAGTATCTGCAAGAGATAAAGCTCGAATATTTATATTTAATTTCTCAATAATGTCTAAGATATGTAATAAACGTCCCTCTTTGTTTTCTAAAAATATGGATAATTGGTCGACATATTTTTCTGCCATAAAGTCACTTCCTATTTATTTCTATTATCAATTACTCTTACTGCTTTTCCAGATTCTACTCTGTCGATAGTTTTTGGTTCTACCAGTGTCACGTTTACTCTTAAGCCTATTTCATCATGAATTGCATGGGATAACTTTTCCTTAATACCCACAAGTTCTTTTACGTTGTCAAAGAAAATATCTGGTGATGCTTCAACTTTAACTTCTATTTGATCTAATACGTCAGGTCTTGTTAATATTATCTGGTAATGAGGTTCTACTCCTTCAATTGAAAGTAAAGCCTTTTCAATTTGTGATGGGAATACGCTTACACCTTTAATTTTAAGCATATCATCTGTTCTACCTGTAATTTTGTCCATTTTAACTAGAGTTCTTCCACAGCCACATTTTTCGTGGCGTATCTTTGTAACGTCCCTTGTTCTGAATCTTATTAGAGGCATACCTACTCTGGTTAAAGTTGTAAGAACTAATTCTCCTGACTGATTTTCAGGAAGTTGTTTCATTGTTACAGGATCAATAATTTCCGGGTAAAAATGATCTTCGTTCAGGTGTAATCCATTTTGTTGGTTACATTCCATAGCTACTCCAGGTCCCATAACTTCTGTTAGTCCGTATATGTTATATGCAGGTGTTTGGAATTTTTCTTCTATCTGTTTTCTCATTTCATCTGTCCAACTTTCAGAACCGAAACCTATTACTTTAAGATTTAAATCGTCAGGGGTGAT
>DUHK01000036.1:17236-17896 GCA_013330915.1 Methanosphaera sp.
CCCATGGCCTTTAATTCTTCAGCAATATGCAATCCGTATGATGGTGTAAAAATCAGCATGGTACTTTGAAAATCTTTCATCAACTCAATTTGTCTTAATGTCTGTCCTGTTGATATCGGTACTACGGTTGCCCCTATTTTTTGACCACCATAATGCACTCCAAATCCGCCTGTGAAAAGACCATAACCATGGGTGTTTTGGATAATGTCGTTTTCATCTACACCCATCATGGTAAATCCTCTGGCAATTAATTCTCCCCAGATGTCCAAGTCTTCCTCAGTATATCCTGAAACTGTAGGTTTTCCTGTTGTACCACTAGATGTGTGAATTTCTATAATGTCTTTTTGCGGAACTGCAAATAGACCAAAAGGATATGAAGCTCTTAAATCAGTTTTTGTAGTAAAAGGTAGTTTTTCAATATCTGCAAGAGTTTCTATATCTTCAGGATAAACTTCTTCTTCAGTATATCGTTTATGGTAGTAAGGTACTTTGTTAAATGCTGTTTTTACAACATCTTGTAATCTTTTTAATTGTAATTCTTCCATGTCTTCTTGAGACATACATTCAATTTTTTCATCCCAAAACATTATTTGTTAACTTCCTTTAGTTGTTATTAATATAACTTTTATAAAACATCTCTTATTAATTTTTGTTGCTCAT
>DUHK01000166.1 GCA_013330915.1 Methanosphaera sp.
GGTCAGGATGAAAATGTCATGGTATACAGGTTTATTACAAAAGGAACTTTTGAAGAACAAATCAATGATATGATACATGACAAGGAAGAACTTGCAAACATAACAGTCGGAAATGGTGAAAAATTCATCACTGAAATGAACATAAGAGAATTAAAAGAATTATTAAGCCTAAGATTAGATTAAAACCACCCGTTAATTAACTTTGGTTAAAATAATACTAGTGGAACATGACAAATGTATTAATATCCGAGGAGAATTTAAAATGAAAAATGTATTGAAAATAATGGTAAACAAAATTCCCCTACTTGTATTAATGATGGTATTTTTAATTATAGAGGTTTACTGCGATTTAAGTCTTCCGTCATATACTGCAGATATTGTAAATGTAGGTATTCAAAATATGGATTTGAATGTAATTACATCAACTGGTTTAAACATGATGATAATGGTTACAATTTCAGTATTTGCAACAATAATCGTTTCCTACATTTCAAGTAAAGTATCCAGTTCCTATGCAAGAGATTTGAGAGAAAGTATTTTCCAAAAGATTCTGAGGTTTTCCAATCATGAATTAAATCAATTTTCTAAAGCATCATTAATTACACGTTCAACAAATGACATCAACCAGATACAACATGTTTTAGGAATTATGTTCAGAACACTGTTGTTTGCACCGATTTTAGGAATAGGTAGTATTCTAAAAGTATTTGAACTCGGTTCAAGCCTTTCATGGATAATATTTGTAGCATTCATTTCCGTTGCAATTTTATTGGTCAGCGTTATCAGTACTGTGCTCCCATATTTTAAAAAGACACAGGAAATTGTAGATCAAATAAACAGAGTTGCTAGAGAAATACTTTTAGGTATTCCAGTCATTAAAGTATTTGTAAGGCAGGAATATGAAAAGGAACATTTTGATTATTATAACAGAGAATACGTGGTTGTCAATCTGAAAGTTTTCAGAAGAATGTTTATTCTTATCCCGTCAATGCATCTGATAATGAATTTCATGATTATCCTCATATTATACTTCGGTAGTTTTGATGCTGTGAATGGAACATTGCTTACAGGAGACATCATTGCGTTCATCCAGTATTCTACACAGATGGTAGCATCATTTATAATGATTGGTGGTTTTGTAATACAGCTTCCACGTTTACTTGTTTCAATAAATCGTGTGGAGGATGTGCTAAGTACAGACATAAGTATCACCGACGGAAATATTACTGAAGAATCATCAAACGATGTTATTGAATTTAAAAACGTTTGTTTTAAGTATCCTGGTGCTGAAAGAAAAACATTGACCGACATTAATTTCAAATTAGAACCCGGAAAAACCACTGCAATTATAGGCGGTACCGGAAGTGGAAAATCAACCATATTAAATCTTATTCCACGATTACAGGATGTGACTGGTGGTGAAATACTTTTAAACAACAAAAACATCAAGGAATTCAACTTAAAAAACTTAAGAAAAAGATTGTCCCTGGCACCCCAACAGGCCGTGTTGTTTTCAGGAACCGTCAGATCCAATTTAATCAAAGGAAAAGAGGATGCTACAGACACTGAAATGTATGAAGCAATAAAAAATGCACAAGCAGACGAATTCATTAAAGATCTAGAAAGTGAAGTATCACAGGGTGGTTCAAACTTTTCCGGTGGTCAAAAACAGAGACTTTCAATTGCCAGAACCATGATGGGTAAACACAGTTTCTATTTGTTTGATGACTGCTTTTCAGCATTGGATGTTGCAACCGAAAAGAAAATTAGGGATAAATTAATAGAAATTACAAAAGACAGTTCCGTATTACTTGTTTCACAGAGAATAAGTTCCATAAAATTTGCCGATGAAATAATAGTATTGGATGAAGGAAAAATCATAGATAAGGGAACTCATAATGAACTTAAAGAAAGATGTTCCCTTTACAAGGAAATATTGTCCTCCCAATTAGAGAATATAGGAGGGTCATTATGAGAAGAGACAGAAGAGAAGTTGTAAAGCCAAACAACACAAAAAAATCACTCAGACAAGTATTTTCTCTGTTGAAAAAATATAAGTTAAAGCTTTCATTGACCTTTGTTTGTGCTATTATAAGCACTCTCTTTACAATCATAAGCCCGTTACTGATTGGACAGGCAACAACAACAATATATGATGGAATAATCAGGATAATGAATCATACAGGCAGTATAGATTTTGAAAGACTATATATTCTCCTTATTATCGCTTCCATATTATACATCGTAAGTGCAATATTCACCTATCTGCAAAGTTGGTTTTTAACACAAATTTCCACTGACATCAGTTATAATTTAAGAAAACAATTGATTGATAAGGTAAACATGCTCTCCATGTCAGACATTGACAAAAATAAAAGAGGAGACATACTTTCCCGTATAACTAATGATGTGGATTCGTTGCAGACTGGTATAACATCAACTTTCCTACAGTTTATGACTGCAATAATTACTCTTGTAGGAGTATTTGTGATGATGTTAACCATTAACCTATGGATGACATTGGTTACGGTAATACTTGTGCCAGTATCATTTATCATCATAAGTATCGTGGTAAAACGTTCACAAAAATATTATCAGTCCCAACTGAAATATAAGGGAAGTGTTAACACTCAAATTGAAGAAACATTCACGGGACAGGACGTAATCCGGGCATTTAACCAGGAAGATGAATCTTTCAAAAATTTCAAGAAGGATAATGATGAATGGTACAACCATGAATGGAAGTCACAGTTCTATTCCAGTTTAATGGGACCTATAATGAACTTCATCTCCAACCTCTCATATGTTGCAATAGCAGTACTTGGGGCAATATTAGTACTGCAAAAGGCCATAACTGTCGGAGATATTCTGGCATTTTTCCAGTACATTCAAAATTTCACACAACCAATACAACAAATAACCCGTGTAATGAACCTGGTTCAAACAGCATTAGCTGCAACAGAAAGAATATTCGAATTTCTGGAACTGGAAGATGAAGAAAATCCTTCAAAAAAAGAAATCAAAGATATTTCCAATGATATTACATTTGAACACGTCAGATTTGGATACGATGAAAATGATGTGATAAAAGATCTGTCATTCAAGGCAAACAAGGGCCAGAAAGTGGCAATAGTAGGTCATACAGGTGCAGGAAAAACCACCATAATAAAACTGCTGTTGAGATTCTACGATTTGAAGGGCGGTTGTATAAAAATTGATGGCAGAAACATTAATGAATACGAGAAAAACAGTCTAAGATCCATGGTAGGTATGGTTTTACAGGACACATGGTTATTCAGCGATAGCATAATGGAAAACATCAGGTACGGAAAGTTAGATGCAAGTGATGAAGAAGTAATTGAAGCGTCAAAAATTGCATATTCAGACAATTTCATTAAGCAGTTGCCTGAAGGATACGATACCATACTCAATGAAGACACGGACAATATATCCCTGGGACAAAAACAACTCCTGACAATTGCAAGAACAGTACTTTCAAACAAGAAAATACTAATCCTTGATGAAGCAACATCCAGTGTAGACACGAGAACAGAAAAGCTAATACAGGATGCGATGGATAAATTAATGGAAAACAAAACAAGCTTTATCATTGCACATAGACTATCAACAATTAAAAATGCCGATAAGATAATAGTAATTGATGATGGAAAAATCATTGAAGAAGGAACCCATCACGAATTAATTTCAATTGAAAACGGTTATTACAACGCATTATACAAACAGTTTACTGTTGAAGGTGAACTGAATTAATCCCCCCTCTTTTTTTCATATGTTATATTTCAAAAAAAATGATTTATTATCAATATTATCAAAAAAAAAGTTTAAAAATAGAATTTGAAGAGGAATTATAATAATATTATTTCAAAAATATAATATTATACTCCTGATCTTACCAATGGTACTCCTGTAATATGTGAGGCTTCCATTGTTAAAGCAACCAAATCTTCTTTTTCTAATTTTTGAATATCCGTGTTTCCAGCCTGTTGGGTTAACATTTTTGCTTCTTCGGTCATTACATTTATATAATTTGCAACCTGATTTCCTCCACGGACAGGATCCAGTCTTCGTCTGAATAATCTGTCCTGTGTTGCTATACCTTTAGAGCAGGTTCCTTTACTACATCCCTGACATACTTTACAACCCAATGATATTAGAGCTGATGTTCCAATATATGCTGCATCAGCACCCAATGCTATTGCTTTTGCAACATCTGCCCCTGACCGTATACCTCCTGCAGCCACAAGATTTACTTCAGTTCTTAGATTTATATCTCTAAGCGCATTGTCTGCTTCAAGTATTGCTTGTATGGTAGGAATTCCTGAATGTTCTGTTACTACCTCAGGACCTGCTCCTGTTCCTCCCTGCATACCATCAACAACAATTATGTCTGCTCCGGCTTTTGCAGCAATTTTCACGTCTTGTTCTACACGACCTGAAGTGAATTTTACCATTATAGGTATTTTCCAATCGGTTATGTCCCGAAGTTGATTGATTTTCATCCCAAGATCTTCAGGACCCACGATGTCCATATGTCTTGCAGGACTTAATGCATCTGTTCCTTCAGGAATATTTCTGATTCTTGCAACTTCGGCCGTAACTTTTTCAGCAAGTAAATGTCCACCCATACCTGCTTTTGAACCTTGACCTATTTTGATTTCTATAGCTTCTGCATTGTTTAGGTAATTTGCTGATACCCCAAATCTTCCTGATGCATACTGTGCAATCAACTTGTCTGCATAATGTCTTTCTTCTGGTAGCATTCCCCCTTCACCAGTATTTGTAATTGTTCCGGCAAGTTTTGATCCGCGTGCCAATGCTATTTTTGCTTCTTTACTTATTGCACCGAATGACATAGCTCCTATCATGATTGGTGTTGCTATTTTAATTGGATTTTCTGCAAATCTGCCCCCAAGCACTACCTCCGAATTACATGGTTCCCTGTATTTGTCAATTGGAGGTCTGGATACTTGAGCCGGCAATATTGTCAAATCATCAAATGAAGGCACATGACGTGTTGCTCCACATCCTCTTACCTTATATGTTCCTTCTATGGATTTACGTTTAATTTCCTGCATAGTATAATGGGACCATGTTCCACGGTT
>DUHK01000169.1 GCA_013330915.1 Methanosphaera sp.
ATGAACAAAACTATATCAGCAGACAAATCAGTGGTCAACACCAAACATTATCACCAATGGGAACAATATTTGAAATAAGTGCACTTGTATTCTTGGATTCAATTATTGCACAAATGATGCATGACCTCGGACAGACCGAAGAAGATTTAAAATCAAGACATACTGTTCTTGAATAAAATAAATCTTTTTTTCTAGTCCACAACAGAAATAACTAACGATTCATCGTCGTATGTATATATTATTTCCACCAATTCTTTTTTTACTTCTTTAATATTTATGTCAACCCTCTGATTGAGAAGTTGTCCTTTAAGCTGCAGGGTTATGATGGCGTCCTCGTCAACAAAAAGTATTTTTCCGGGAATGAACACCCGGTTGTATGATATTTCAAGAAATGCTTCTTCTTTAAAATTATTTATAATATATTCTTCAAGCTGATCTTCCCTGAGAGTTATGTGCTTTTTTTTCATGAATATTACCTATTGCTTAATCCAGAGTTGTCCTTTTCCCCTGACTGTTTTGTCACCTGAATATAATCCGTAACGTCCCACATAATATTTATCGCCGATAAGTGGATGATGAATATATTCATTGAATATGAATCCGGGTAATACATCTTTTATTTTACCGTTGAGTATGATTGTTCCTTTTTTCATCTGTCCACCCAACCATTGTGTGACATCACCATCAATTTGTATCCTGCCTCCGGACATGTGCACTCCTGCCAGGATATCACAGTTACCCATGATATGGATGGATCCTCCAATCATGTAATCTGCCAAATGTTTTCCTGCATTTTCATGAATTATTATTTCTCCTCCGGACATTCCTCTCCATTCACCGGCATATGATGAGCCGCAAAACTCCT
Organism: Methanosphaera sp.; assembly: GCA_013330915.1. Classification (GTDB taxonomy): domain Archaea; phylum Methanobacteriota; class Methanobacteria; order Methanobacteriales; family Methanobacteriaceae; genus Methanosphaera; species Methanosphaera sp11921u. The sequence continues at coordinate 866 of DUHK01000169.1, forward strand.
TAACACTGCCAAGTATCTCAAGAGTTCCGCCGGTCATTTCCCGACCAGCATAACTTTCAGCATCACCGTTAACGATGATTTCCCCGCCTGACATGCATGCACCTACATGAAAGTCCACACTGGAATTTGCTATTATTTTTCCGCAGGACATTGCAAAACCTATACGTTTGACCCTGGAGAGGTCTCCGTCAATAACGATTGTGCATTCTGATGCATCTTCACACTTTCCACTTGTTTCAACATCAAAGTATTGGCATAACTGTTCTTCCCTGTTTCCCCTGTATATTGTGACCTCCCTGATTTGGGATAATGATTTGTCAAACAACAGTTCAGGGAGAACGTTGTCAAATTCCAATGCTATTGAAGACTTTTCTTTCATGATAAGATTAATTATTCGCATATTTGATCCCCCTGATAATCTACATTTACAATGGTGTCAGGATTGGTATAATGATCGTTTACACCGTAATTTTCATATTTTATTGTATAATACTTGTTGAATTCGGGTTTGATTCTTTTTATCAGAACTTTTTCTTCATCTTCAAGTCCTGAAACGTTACACCAGATATGCTTACTTTCTACCAGTTTGACAATGTTTGCATCCTTAACAAGTATCTGCCCATCTTTTATTGTGTATTTACTGTTTAAAAGCTTATTTTCCAATATTTCTGAATTTGATTTAAGGGTAGCATCGAAATCGTTGACGTCAATGTCATATACAGATACGTCAGCTTTTGCTCCGACTCCAAGATGTCCCCTGTCGTTTAATCCCAGTATTTTTGCGGGACCTGCACGCGTAATTGTCGCAATTTCATCCCATGAGTATTCGCGGTCGTATGTTCCAAGGTCAGTCCTTCTGGTTGCCCAGCTATGAACCTCGTTGTCAAGCATATCCTGCAGTTTTTCATGACTCATAAGCCATGATATTATTTTAGGATATCTTATGAATGGACCTCCGTTTGGAGAATCTGTTGTCAGAACTATTTTCCATGGATCCTTGACTCCCATGAAGAATTCCAGACCTACAGCCCATTGCAGTACACTCACAGGTGCGTGACTGGAATAAATTGAAGGAATCAATCCGGAAGCAGTTTCAACTTCTATATCCTTATTTGCCCATTTAAGTCCTGTGAGCCTGAAAAGATCATATTCCATTGGGGCGTCGGCAGTCATGGTTGTTGTTTCATCAAATGTAATCTGACCCACGTCACATGTCAAATGATCGTTTTTATTGATATAATCTATTAATTCCGAAGCTCCTGAAGAAACATCTCTCCATGAGGTACCCTTGTATGCATGGAACTGTACGTGTGTACAGTGCATTATCTGATTTCTGTCAACGTTTTTGTTCTTTTTAATATCTTTTACACAGTCAAATGTTTCAAGGGTTGTTTCGTAATTGCCAGGATGTCCCAGATCATTTGTATGAACATGCACTGAATGTGGAAGACCCAGTCTTTCATTTACCTGTGTGAGTGCTCTTATGACTTGCCTTCCTGTTACTCCCCAGTGTGGTTCGGGATCATCCAGCCCGTCAACATTCTTTCCCCATCCCCATGCTTCACTTCCACATGGATTTACGATTTTTATTCCATAACCCTTTGCAAGTTTCAGCCATTTTGATATGAAAACTGTTAGGTCATCGAGACGATTTTCCTTAACGTATTTTAACATGAACCAGTTGTTTCCGAAAAGTGTTAATGTGGGAATATCCAGGTTGGGAATGCTGTTTATTTCCTCGTGAGCATGTTTTGCCTCCAGTGGAGGTACTGCTGCCTCGGTTACTGTGGTATATCCCATTTTTGTGTATCTGTATCCTATTGTTGGACATGTAGGTAAGGAAAATCCTGCTTCAAATCCTGAAATATCTGTTTTGGAAGGTGCTTTTATACCTTTTCTTATGTCTTCTGGCCTGTATAGACGACCTATTGACAGTTTTGGTCCTGCAATATGGGAATGTAAATCCACACCTCCCGGCATGACCAGTTTACCCGTAACATCAATTACTTTTGCATTGGAGGATACATTGTCAACAATTTTATCATCTTTAATAAAAATGTCCATTTGTTCCCCGTTCACATTGTTTTTAGGGTCGAAAACTATCCCGTTTTTTAGAACGTATTCCATTAGTTATCCTCCGTTTTTCTTAATAATTCAATTTTTTCAAAGAGTTTGCTTAAAATCCATTCATCTGAATGACAGTTTTCAGGTTTATCTATTACTTTTTTCATAAATAATGGAATGGAATCCATACGATATGCAGTACCTTCAGTTTCAACACCGACCCTTGTACTTGGCAATACTATGTCTGCAAGTTCAGTTATCGGACCCCAATGAGTATCTATTTGTATTGTGGGAATGTTAACCAAATGTTGAATACTGTATCCGGGGAATTGAACTCCGGGATCTGCTGAGATGGCCATGAAAAAATCAGGTTCTCTTCTGTTTAACAGATCAATGGTAGTTGTTTCTCCAACCATGAATCTTGGATATCCCCTTGAGAAGTCAACACCGTAAGGATAACCTGTTTCAGAGGTAAGGGCTATGTTAAATCCGCTTACGTTAAAGAATCCTCTCATTGGCAACATGGACCATTTTGAATACCTGTTTAAATCTTCTACAAGCTGAATCAGTACGTCAACGTTTTTTTGTTTTCCAAGGGTTTGTGATACTCCCAATCCAAAGAATAATGCCCCGTATTCAGCATTTTTCATTATTTTAACCAGATTTTTAAGTTGAGAAAGAGGTACTCCTGCGATTTCATCTTCATCCAATTTTTCGCCCTTCAACAGCATTCTTAATGCATTGAATAAAAGGTAATCCTCATTCATGTTGAACTGTACCCATTCATCCGATACTTTGGCTGTGTTGGTATATTTTGGATCTATTGTTATGATGGTTCTGTCTTTGCGTCCGTTTCTTCTGAAAAATCCTTCGGGAAATGTTGTGTACCTGGACAAGTGTCTTGGATGGTCATCCATGGGATTTGTTCCAATATATACAATGACATCGGCCCTGTTTTTTACTTCACCCAGTGTCATTACCGGATGTCCAACGTTTTGAAATGCCTGTATTGATGATCCGTGACATATTGTTGACTGATTATCCATCACTGCTCCTGTAGCTTCTGCAACCTTAATTCCCTTTTTGATTGCTTCCACTGAAGTTTCTCCCCAACCATAGAGAATTGGTCTGACACTTTCATATAACAGTTTGGCTGTTTTGTCCAGTGCTTCTTCCCATGTGGTCTCTTCAAGTATTCCATCATCGTTTCTTATCATAGGATTAAGCAGCCTTTGATCCTGGTCATTGATTATTTTACTTGCACCGATTCTGCATGCGTGTCTGACACCAACTATTTTTTTATTTTTTAACAGGTATGTTATATCATCACAATTGTTTCCACAATAGGAACATGAACAGTTTTTTACTTCCTCATCATAATCTGTAATTGGTCCTTTAATCATATTATCGTCCTCTTTTTAAAAACAGGTTTATCTTTTAGTTGTGAATCATTTAGATGATACTTGTTGTAAACTTTATTCATTAACTGGGAAACAAGCAGTACTTCCTCATCGCTTTTTGATATTTCTGCAGGAATACCTTTGTATGTCGGCACGTTACAACAGTAAGTTTCAGGACTTATGACGACATTTGCCCATGGCCCTCTTGGTATAAATATCATTCCTTCATGAGGTGCATCATGTGATTTATCAACGTACACCACCACTTCACCCCATTCGGATTTTACCTTAATCTTATCCCTAGGTTTTAGGGATAATTTTTCCATGTCTTTTATGTCCATGAATGCTACTGCAGCAGATTGCCTGTATTCATCCTTCAATGTTGAACCTTTTTTTTCATAAAACGCTTGAATTACGCTTGTTCCAGTGTTTATCATTACTTTCATAATTAATCTCCATGATAAATAGCTTTTGTCGGACAGGTATTTGTACAAGTCATACATGATTGACATTTTTCAGGATGGAACAATGTAATAACCCCATTTTCAACTAACATTATTACTTCTGTCGTGTTAGGTCCATTGCCACCTATAACTTCGGGACATATTTTCTGGTTAACGGGACAAACTATTATACACGCCCCACAACCCAAACAATTGTTTTGATTAACTTTTAACATAATATTCTCCTTTTAGTGTAATAACAGATACTCATTTTCTTAAACTGAATTTATTATTAATATATTATATGTATTTTAAATTCTAAGTAGTTTTTCAAAATGAATAATTTAAAAAAAAGAATATTGTGTAAATGGATAGATGATTTTTTCGGAAAAAAATATGAAAGATTATTAATATCCCATCAGCATGAAATTTTTAATCATCGACTATTTTAATAAGATTATACAAAAATATAAACATAATAAATTATCATTACAGATTTTTTTAGGATGATGTAAAAATGGGAAATGTTAAAAAAGAAGATATTATGGCAATTCTCGATACATATGATAAAGAAAATATTACTATCGCAACATTAGGTAGTCATACAGCTTTACATATTTTAAGAGGAGCTAAACAAGAAGGATTTAGAACAGCAGTAGTATGTGAAAAAGGAAAAGAAGTTCCATATGAAAGATTCGGAGTAGCTGATGAATTCATTTTTGTCGACCAATACAAAGACATAGTTAACGAAGAAGTACAGGAACAATTAAAAGCAATGAATGCGATTGTTGTACCTCACGGATCATTCGTTGCATATGCAGGATTAAGCAATGTTGAAGATAAATTCAACGTACCTATGTTTGGAAACCGTGACATTTTAAGATGGGAAGCAGAAAGAGACAAAGAAAGAAAAATGATTACAGAATCTGGAATCAGAATGCCAAACAAATATGACAATCCAGAAGATATTGATAAAGCAGTAATGGTTAAATTCCCTGGTGCAAGAGGAGGTCAAGGTTACTTCATCTGTTCCAGTTACGAAGAATTCCAAGAAAAAATAGAAGAAATGAAAACAAGAGGTTGGATTACCGATGATGATGTGGCAGATGCACACATCGAAGAATATGTATGTGGAACCAATTTCTGTATACACTACTTCTACTCTGCACTTAAAGATGAAGTAGAAGTTTTAGGTATGGACAGCAGATACGAAACCAATATTGACGGTATTGTAAGAATTCCTGCACAGGAACAAATAGAAGCTAATTTAAGTCCTTCTTATGTAGTAAGTGGAAACCATCCTGTTGTTATAAGAGAATCATTATTACCTCAAGTATTTGAAAATGGTGACAAACTAGTAGAAACAGCAAAAGAACTGGTTAAACCTGGTATGAATGGGCCATTCTGTTTACAGTGTCTTGTAAACGATGACAGAGAAATCGTTATCTTTGAAATGAGTGCTCGTATTGACGGTGGAACAAACACATTCATGAACGGATCAGCATATTCATACATCCAGTTTGGTGAAGTAATGAGTATGGGTAGAAGAATTTCCAGAGAAATTAAAAACGCTATAAAAGATGATAGATTAGATGTAATCATAACCTAAGTTTAATCTATTCACCTAACCTCCCTTTACAAACTTTTCCTGATTTTATTAATTGTTTTAAATAGAGTATAACTCCAATTAGAAAAAAAGATATTAAGAAAAAAATAGTATAATTGATTATTTTGACAATGCCTCGAGTGGACAATTTACTACACATAGTCCACAGGGAGTACATGCATTTTCGTTAATTGTTGGGAAATCATCTTTGATTTCTATAGCGTCCATTGCACAGACTTTGATACAGATTCCCCCAACAGGACATGAACTAAATCCTTTACATTTATCAGAATAAACCATAACAGCCATTGTTATAACGCACCTATGATTGTTTGAATATTGCTTCATTAGGACAATTTAATAGACATAATCCACATTCAGTACAGTCTTCATCTATTACCTGTGGTCTATCATCCATTTCTTTCATTGCATTTAATGCACAAAGTTCAATACATAATCCGCCATCAGAACATACGCTTATACCGTTACATTTATTCGTATCAATAAATACCGACATAGTATCACTTCTGTTAAGTTGTTTAGCAAAGATATACCTATAAAAACCATTCTTTAACTATCAATAAGGTAAATAGGAATAGTCTACTATTAGATAATGGAATATACCTTAATTATAGAGTAGTTTATATTAAAATATATTTAAAGTAATGGATTTTTAGGAATACTTAAAAATAATAATTATTTGATATATTATAATACAAAAATGTATAATACAAATCATTAAAAACCATTTTATATGATAGAATATGAAAAAAAGATAAAAAGTATTCAGAACTTATTAAAAAGAAAAAAAAGAGGAAAAAAACATTAAATGTTATGATTACAGTTCCTCAAAAAAGCCATAATCAACTATTTTTTCTATGGATTTGACTTCAACATCTATGCCATTTTCCTTCATTGCAGCAATAGCATTTAATCCACCGGATACAACATAACCAAAGTGGTATTTTTCTATTTTTGCATTGTACATATATTCATTGGTTTGGCCAACACCCATTACTTCAAAACCAGAAACACTTAATTTATCAAGTATATCCTTTGTTGCATCACGGGAGACGTAAGGAATTGAGTGAACACTTGCCAACAGTTTGCCTGAATTTTCCAGACATCCCATTACATTGTGCATATTTTTGTTTATGAAAATTTCGTGAGGATCAACTGATGACCCCTTATATGAAACCAGTTCTATGAATCGTCTGTTATCACCATAAATATCCAGCAATCCACTGAAAGTAGGTATACTGTTTATTCCATGATTGGTTAAGATACCATCTATTGTCAAACTACAAATGGTTGCTATTCCAACTTTATCTCCCTCTTCAAAGAGTGCATATCTGTTTCCAACACAATATTCCGGTTTTTTGTTGAAAAAAATGTTTAAAACATCAAGTGCATCATCAACTTCTTTTTTGTCCACGTAGGATATGTTTGAAATTACATTACCCTTATTGTTTTCTATATCGAAATCAACATTGGAAATTAAATTATATATCCTGTTTAGTATGAAGTAAACATTGTTTTCCGGTTTTTTAGTGCATGCTTTTAAGGGGCTGTTGCTAATGGGTGTTGCAGATTTCATTTTACTGTATTCTGCATAATTGTCTGCCAGTTTAATGTTTAAGTCATATCCACTTTCCTGAGCCGCACATAATGGGGCCACACCACCTATAATTACTATTCCAACCATGTCTTGAGGGACAGGAATACCTAAAACAGATTTTCCTGATTCCCCCACATGTATTACACCTGTAATTCCAATTTTCGACAGTCTGTTTATGATTTTCAATGCTTCTTCCCTTTTTGAAGATGGAATTATTCTGAAGTTTGCAGGTATAACACCGGTTCCTTCATTTGCAACGTTTAAAACGGATGTACTGTCATGGCTTGAAAATGCTTCCAAAGGAGTTATTGAAGTTTTTTCATATGCAATCTGTTCGATGAAATTTATTGGAGTATAATCCTCCACCTTCAACAAACCTCCGTATAATGGTTGTGAAATTATACCATTTTTTTGGAATATACCATCAAATGTTGTTCCACATACCGTTTCAATGTATTTGACATTGTTTTTCTCATAGAAGTTATATCTTTGACTTACTGATAGTCCTTCCTTAAAGAATTCGTTGATAATTTCTTCAGAATCCACCTCATTAATAGAAGATAAATTTACAATAACAGATCCTTGAGCAGTGTTATAGTCCAGGGATACGTTATACATTTTTTCCTGGAATCGGGAATATGTAAAATCCACCTGATCATAAATCAAACCCTTTTTTAATTCTTCCATTCCCTTATCTGTTATTCTTCTTCCTTTATAACCCATTTTTTCTGTGAATCCTTTTTCGTCCAGTATGTGCATATGATACCTGACGGCTCTTTCTCCAAGGGAATAACCTCTCTTAGCTAATTCTTCGGATATAACTTTTGCTCCCAAAGTATCGTTTTTGTTAGAAAGAATTCTTAGTATTTCCATCATTTTCATATCGGTTTCCTGTTGAACTGTAATAATATCAAACCCCAAAAAGTTATAAATATTAATTGTTTCCCCCTATTATCAAAAGAGGTTGTTATAGCTGTGTTTAAAAAAAAAAGTTTAAAAAGAGAGTGAATGATTATACGTTTAAGTATCGTTCACGTTCATAATCGAATACCTGGATTCTGTAATCATCCCATTCTTGACGTTTAATGTTGTAGAATTGATTATATACATAGTCACCTAATGCATTGATTACCACTTCGTCTTTTTCAAGAGAGTGATATGCTTCCCATAGACTTGTTGGTAATGTTTCTATACCTTTTTCTAAGAGTTCCTCAGGAGTATATGCAAATGCATTGAATTCTGTTGGTTCTCCAGGA
>DUHK01000050.1 GCA_013330915.1 Methanosphaera sp.
GGGGGGATGAGATTATGCTTCGGCTTCTTCGGCGAATATCTGGTTAATCATCCATTCTGGTTCGAATTCCATCAGGTCATCATATGACTGTCCGGTACCAATAAAGAGTATTGGTTTGTTTATGACGTGTCCTATGGATATTGCTGCTCCACCCTTTGCATCGGCATCGGCCTTGGTTAATATGATACCGTCGATGTCAATAACTTCATTGAATTTGCTTGCTTGTTCCGTAGCATCGTTACCCATTAGAGCATCACCAACATAGAGTACAATGTCTGGTTTGGATACTCTTTTAATCTTCTTCATTTCGTCCATAAGGTTTGTGTTGGTTTGCATACGTCCTGAAGTATCTATGAGTACAACATCCTTGCCTGTTGCTCTGGCATGTTCTACTGCATCATATGCAACTGCGGCAGGATCTGAGTTTCTTTCGTGTTTGATTATTTTCAGGTTAAGGTTGTTGGCATGATGTTCCAGTTGTTCAATTGCACCTGCACGGAATGTATCTGAAGCACCGAATACTGATGTGTATCCGTGTTTTTCAAGATAGGTTGCCATCTTTGCAATTGTCGTGGTTTTTCCAGTACCGTTAATTCCAACAAACATTATCTTGTATGGTTCACCTTTTTGTTTGGAAGCTTCTATATCTCCAAGCAGGTCGTAGTATCCGTTGTCTATGATTTCGGTTATTGCCTTTTTAAGTGCGTTTGTTGTGAAAAGTTCCATGTCTCCTCTTCGTTTGATTTTTCTTCCGACAAGGTCTTCCTTAACTGATTCAACGATTCTTTCGGCAACATCAAATGCAACGTCACCTTCGATGAGTGAAAATTCCAGTTCTTCAAGTATTTCCTCAATATCTTCTTCTTTAATTGTTTTCTTTGTGATGAATGAGAATGCTCCACCACTTTCTTCATCATCATATTTAGGTTTTTTCTCTTTTGTTTCATCCACACTTTCTTCTGTTGATTCTTGGGATGTTTCTTTCTTTTTATCTCTTTTGAGGAATCCGAATCTTCCCTTATTTTCTTCTTTTGTTTCTTCTTCAGATTCTTCAGGTTCTTCAACTTCCTCTACTTCTTCTTCAGCTGGAGTTTCTTGAGCTTTTTCTTCAACTGTTTCTTCAAGGGATTCTTCTTTTTCCTCTTCTTCGGATTCGAAGGTATGTTCTTCTTTTTTATTATTATCTCTTTTTAAAAAACCGAAGAATCCTTTTTTCTCCTTGTTTTCATCTTTATCTGATTCTTCTGTTTCAGGGGTTGTAGTTTCTTCGGTATCTTCACTTATTTCTTCAACATCTTCAGTTTCTTCTTCAGGACTTTCTGTTTCATCACTTACTTCCTGAACTTCCTCTTGAACTTCACTTTCATCAGATTCTTCTTCTTTTGTTTCATCTTCAGAATCCGGTTGTGTTTTTTCATCACTTTCTTCGGTTGTTGTTTCTGAATATTTGTCTTCAATGGATTGAAGATCTGCTTCCAGATCATCTAATTCCTGACTGATTTTTGATGGTTCTAATTCTTCTTCAGGAATACTTTCTGATGCATCTTTAATGGTTTTTCTAAGTTTCTTTCTAAGGGAATCAAACAAGCTTTCACAATCCTTATATATTTATTAGTATTATTTATGTTGTAACTTAGTAAAATATATAATTATAATCTATACCTTAATTCTATCAGGAGAACAATAACTATTCTACAATTTCAGGATAGTTAATAATAAAAATATGATTCTTTGTAGTGATGATTGGATAAATATAGGATATGTAAAAAATAGCGATTATTGCGAATTTAAAAATAATTCATATTAAAAATAATAATTATTGTCTGTGGGAGATTAAAATAATGTGAAAAGAAGAGTATTAAGAGTAAATTATTGTACTCCCTGTTCTTTCATTAACTTTTCCACTTCAGGTCTTCTTTGTGTTATGTAATCGTTGATTTTCTGTAACTGTTCAGTTAATGATTTGATTAGTTTTTCCACTTCTTCTTTATCATTTTTAAGGGTTTCTTCTGTTTCTTCCCTGCTTCTTTTTATAGCAACATCAGAACCTACACCAACGATAATGTCCTCGGATTTAAGTTCTGTTGTAATGAAACATCCAGCACCTATAGGAATAAGAGTTTCCTTACCGGTAGCATCTTTCAACCCTTTCACTGCACTTTCAGCAGAACGAATGTCGTTTAATGACACGTTCAACTGTTCGATTTGCTGAGCAATTGTTTCGCCCTGTTGTTGTAACTGATTGATTTCATTAATCATCTGTTCAAGTTTTTGTCTATCTTCCATTGGAACACATCCTAATGTTTAATGGTTTATGACTCTTATAATAAACTTTGTACGATAGGGTCAGTTACTTCGTCTGCTGATATTTCAGTGATTTCATCGAAGACAATTTGGTCTCTGTTTAATCTGTGTTTACTACCAAATTCAGAGTATAATTTTTCCTGAACATCTTCTACTTTAATTGCTTTTAATTCTCTTGTGAATTTTTTGGTTTTATCAACATCTAATAATTTTCCTTTTACTCTAAATATTTTTGTTTTCATAATGATCCCTCAAATAAGTTGAATACTTGATCAATCCTTGCTAGTTCGGGTCCTGTAGTTTTGTTTCCTACAATGACACCATTGGAATTTGCAATGATACATGCTCCTACGAGTTTAACTCCACGGTTAACTGTACCAATTTCTGCAGGCACTCCTAAAACATCTTCAACAAGATCCAATTCTTCATCAGATGCGTCAGGATGAACTAAAGCACCTTTGTTTGTTGCCGCAATTGTTGAACCAACAATATCAAGGCCGGCAATGGTACTTTCCACAATTTCCACATCTAAGGTATCTTCAACGATTTTTTTAGCATCGTCTGATAACTCTGGATTTACGATAGCTCCATTATCATTAGCTACAATAATATTGCCTATTGCAGTTAGTTTGTCTGGTATTATTTCCACGTTAATGTCATGTTCACTTAGTATATCTAATTCGTGTTGAAATACATATGGTGATACAAGTAGACCGTTAGAATTTCCAGCCATTAATGCTCCTGCTAGATTACTACCACAGATTGGCGTTTTTATTATTGGTACTTTCAATGTTTCTTCGATACTTTTTAAATATGTATCCTGAAGGCCCTGTGAAACTATAGCAACTGTATCCTTTGCAAGTATAGAAACACCCAAATTAGGATTTCCATCAATATCGAATCTTTGTATCATTTTATCACTCCATCTGTGAGGTTTATTAGATATGTATCAATATAATCAAAATGCCCACCTCTCAAACATTTTGGATTATATTAGTAGGAAGAGAGTTGATTAAGTTCTCTTAAATTACATGTATACATTATTATCCTACCCTTTAGTAACTCGTATTTTTTATGATAAAGAGTATGGATAACATAATAATCTCATAGTCAGCATTTAGTAAAAAAAATTATTCATCTACTAATGTTACTTCTACAGTTTCATCTTCTTTTACAGCTTTAACTTTGATTTTTGATGGGATTTTTTCTCGTCCTCTTTCCCAGATTTTTTCGTTAACAGCTGTGTCGATGATTACATCTTCAGCTTTCATATGTTTTTGAATGAATTCTCTGATGTATCTCATTGCTCTTGGTGACCTTTTAGTTCTAGGTACGTTTTTTACATCTCTTAGAGGAATTGTGTAAATTCTTTCCATTCTAATACACTCCTATATTTTTTTATAAAATCTAAAGTTAAACCATAAAGTTTATACTTTAATTTTGCTTCTTCTCCATTGTCTAGCTTTTGGATGAGTTCTTAATTTTCTTGATGTTTTCATCATTGCAAAGATAGGAACTCTTCTGTTTTGTTTTCCTTTTTTAGCTAATCTTAATTTTTTTGGTAAATTTTTGTTACGACTCATGTTACTTCCATCCTATAACTCTTGATTGAATATGTTGGGGAAATATCTCATTAATGTCTTGTCCTTTCTGTTCGAGTAATACTCTGATTTCCATTTCATAATCTGAACTGTTATGAATATCACTTTCAGCCTTTTGAAGTCTGAATAGCCTGTCACTGGTATCATTTATGGTTTTGTATCCGATACCTGTCAGGTTAACATACTGAACGCCCTTTCGGTCTTCCAAACTTTGAATTTCGTTCTGTTTAAGTTTCGGAATTCTGTCTTCACGCCTGGTGCCGTCGGCTACCAGATCATATTCATCAGCCAGGTGTTCAATAACCTCATGATGTATATGATTTATTCCGTTGTTTGGAAACTGATCCCGGATAATCATGTCCACGGCATCACTTAGTATTTTAGTGTCAAGTCTGACAACCCTGTGTTTGAATCCCAAACTCTCCGCAGATTGAACTGCAGGTTTTGTTGAATCGAACACTCCAAAATTTATGGTTATCAATTCCACTTCGTAACCAAGTTTATCCAGAATTACTGCCATTAATGAACTATCTTTACCGCCACTATATAATACAGCTGTTTTCATAAAAATACACTAATATCATATAAATTATTGATTATTTTCTTGTGATATGAATTTCACGTTTGGTATTGGTTGTTTCTCTTAAGATTTGTTTTAAGGTAGCGTCTGATATGGGAATCTGAATTCTACCGGTTTCTGCCATTTGAATAAGTTGCATTTCAATAGCGTTAACAAGTTCTGCCTTTGTTAATCTTAAGTTAGCGAGTCTTTGACGTGCTTCTGGCGATAATATTTGTCTAAGTGCATTTTTCTTTTGTTGTTCGTACTGTTGTCTCATCTGCTCTTCTTGCTGTAATTGCTGATAATTTGCACTTTGTTGTTGTTGTGCGGCCATCTGTTGTTGTTGAAGTTGTTCCATTCTTCTACGTCTAATTTCGTCAAGTTCACTCATTTAACACAACTCCTTAGAATTATTTATTATTATCATATCAAAATTTTATACAAATTAGTATTTTGATAATTCAGGAATATCTTTAATGATTTCAGCAGCTTTTTTATCTAAGTAAGATTGACCTGCAGGTGATACAATTCTGCCTTCTTCTGTTTTTTGAACATAACCTGCTTCTTCAAGTTGTTTTAATGCAGTTCTGATGATAGATCCGCTTCCTTTTCTGAATTTTTCAGGACTGGTTCCTCTATCTTTGTTTCCACCGTATTTGGTTTGTAATCTGCTAAGTCCTACTGGACCATCTACATATACTCTTCTTAATAATGCTGCGGTTCTTACATACCACCAATCTGGGTTTTCTGGTCTGCGTTCTTTGTGAACTCCAGTTTTAACAAATTGAGCCCATGCTGGTGCATTTATTTTATCATTTTCTTTAAAGTCTTCACTTAATGCGCTGATTAAACTTTCAGCAGGTACATCGAATGCTGTTGTCATTGTTTAATTAGCCTCCTATTAAATTATAATGTTTATTTTAAAAATTGCCTATATTTCAAAGAGATAATTTATTTTCTCTTATATAATACTGCAACATTACCACGAACATCAATCAATTTGGATTTTGTCTGGGATACGATTTCTTCCAGAAACTCATCCTTGTTGGATGCGATGTTTCTTGAAAACCTTATCTTAACAATCTCATTATTTTTTAACTGACGTTTGATTTCTTCAATCACGTTTTCGTTAATACCGTTTTTTCCAATATTAATTTCAATTGCGTTTAAAGAATTTCTCATTATTTCTTTTCTACTCTGGCTTTTGCTCAAATTATCAACTCCAAATATTTTTGTTCTCTAAAAGCTAGTTTTTCTTATGAGTGTAAGGAACTTTAGTCAAATGTCCACATTCTAGACATTTTCGGGTAATTGTATTACCGGAAAGTCTTACTCTTAAGTTAGCTCCTGGTTTAAGGAATTTATTACAATTTTTACAAAACCTTCCTCGCCAATAATCAGGTAATGTTATATTATATTTAGTAGAGATATTACGAGTTAACTTAACATAACGATCAGAACGTTCTGGGTGATCGGAAAACTCCTTTTCTGCTTGATTAAACAAAATCCTCATTCTTTCCAATGCGATTTTATTAATATAATTAGGTCGTTTTCTTCTGCTCAAAAATATCTAATCCTCTAAAAAATATAGAATATTCTTCTTAAGTGCAAGGAATGAAATTATGAAAAAATACATAAAATCTAGATAGTAAACTTAAGAATAATGATATAATTTATGTAATTAATTACTTAAATATGTTTTGTTTTAACATCTAAGAAAAAACAAAATAATAATAAAAAA
>DUHK01000079.1 GCA_013330915.1 Methanosphaera sp.
ATCCAATTATTCGGTAGAATTAACGGACCTCACAGATTAAACTATAAATTCGAAGAATCAGGAGTTATTGATTTAATCAAACAACCCAACAATCCACAACTATCTGCTTCTAGTTCTTTTTTCAAGAAAGAACTCTTCAACAGGTACCAATTTGACACGTCAATAATCACATCTGAAGATGCCATACTTATCAATAAAATATTGCTTGAAAAACAAAAATACGGTGTTTTGAATTCAGCCACTTACTACTATAGACTTAGATCCGATTCCTCTTCAACAATTGACACCACATTAGATAAAAAAGATTACTACACGACAAGACTTAAATTTTATTTCCTAGAATTAATTGAGTGCAGCAAGAAAAAACATGGAAAGGTTTTGGATTTCATAGCATACACATTGGCCTATGACCTGCAATGGATTATTAAAAAAGAAGAGCTTGACGTGTTTGATTCGGAAGAAGAAATTAAAGAATTTTGGGATTGTTTACATGAAGTAATTAGTTATATTCATGATGATGCCATCATAAACAATCAGAATATTTTAGAGGATTATAAAGGCTTTTTTTATTTTTTGAAAAAAAATGATAAAAAAATCGATACAACAGGTAATGAGATTACAGTAAAAATAGATGATTATGTACTTGACAAATTATCCAATCATAAGCTGGGATTGGATGTTGTCGAAATCAGAAGGGGCAATTTAATCCTTTCAGGAATCTTCAAATCATATTTTGATGAAAATGATATCAACATAATAATCATTAAACATGCTGATAACTCCACAAAAAGATATGAAACTCAAAAATTATCATATGCCAATCCTGAAAGGAAAACAACAAGTTTTTTATCAATTCCATGGAAAAGCTGTATTAATTTCAATGTAAAACTTCCCTTAACAAATAATGTGGAAAAATACGTTATTGCAATTGAACTACCTGATGGAAATGGTGTGTTTTATCCTAATTTTGTATTTAATGAGGAATGTAACCTTTCAACATCAAGTATTTATATTGTAAAGGACAATCATATCCTGTTATACCAATCCAGAGCTTTTCATATTGTTCCTTACCGGTACAAAACAATGCTCAGATATGAAGCCAGCTGTATGAAAAAGATTGTTAAAGACAGAGCTCCACAATTCATGAATGCATTATTTTATCATACAATATTTATGCTTTTATACCCTCTCCTAAAAAACAAAAGAATCTGGTTGTTTGCGGACAGACCAGAATTTTCAGACGATAACGGACGACACTTATTTGAATATGCCATGAAGCAGGATGATGACATTAAAAAGTATTTTATTATAGACAAGAAATCAGAAGACTATGATAAACTGGCACATGAATATCACGGCATCATACCCTTTAAATCTTTAAAACATAAGGTGTTACACCTCTTTGCTGAAAAATACATAGGATCATATGTTAACGAAGAGTTTACCAATCCGTTTTTGCATGACAATAAGAAGTTATATAAAGGATTTTTAAACATTCAGAGAGTCTTTTTACAGCACGGAGTTACAAAAGATAACATTTCATATTTTGTCAACAAGTTTAGAAAAAATTTATACATGCTTCTGACAGTTTCTGATTATGAAAGTAACTCTTTTAAAGAAGATTATTATAACTTCGATGAAGATGTTATACAGTGTCTGGGTTTTCCACGCTTTGACAATTTAACCAGTGATGTGAGAAAAAAACAAATCCTTTTCATGCCAACATGGAGGGTTCAGCTACAGGACAGTCATGAATTTGTTGAATCAGATTATTTCGGCATGTTAAATGATATTCTTAACAACAATCAGTTACACGAATATCTTGAAAGTACGGGTTATGAACTGGTGTTTAAGCCCCATCCTGAGTTGATGCCACATGTTGACCTAATTAATTCAGAGTATGCTAGGATTTCCACTGATGAGAGTTATCAGAAATTGTTTGGAGAGTCTTCGTTGCTTATTACTGATTATTCATCAGTATTTTTTGATTTTGCATATCTTAAAAAGCCGGTAATATATTATCATGCAACGGACGATTATCATTATACTGAAGGTTATTTTGATTACAGGACCATGGGATTTGGTGAAGTAATTGAATCAGAGAATGATTTGATAAAGATTATAAAAGAATACATTGATTGTGATTGTAAAATGAAAGAGAAGTATGAACATCGTGTGGAAAAATTCTTCAAGTATAATGATAAAAACAATTGTAAAAGAGTATATGACTGGTTAAAAAATCATTAAAAAAAATCCTTCTTTTCTTTTTTTAAAAAATTAATTATTCTCATATGGCCAAATGGCATTTTTTCTTCAAACCTTAAACGCCTACACTGTTTTTAAATAAATATGAATGTAAATTTACAAAAAAATTAAATAAAAATTCCAACATAAATTAAACTATAATATAATGTTAAAATTTATAAAGATTAAACAATAATGAAGGATAATTATGGAATCTCAAACAATTAAAAAGACAAATAATGCCAATGTTGAAAAAACAAACATGA
>DUHK01000103.1 GCA_013330915.1 Methanosphaera sp.
TTTGTATCAAAAAGGATATATCTTTCAGATTTTTTTAATCGTGAAACAAAGTGTTATTTTTTGAAACCTGTTGAGGAAAGAGAACTTACTCCGTTTCAGAAAAGGATAGTGGAAATTAGGGATGGTAATTATGTTATTTATAATGAACGTTTTAAGTTAATTGAATATGGTATTGTAATGCCTTTTGTTTTCTTGGGAATGTCTTGGCCGTTTATATATTATATGCCTAATAATATCTTTGGTTGGTGTTGTTTAAATGTTATTCTTATAGAGTGGTATGAGGCAATAGTGGTTTATTTAAGGATGAAGTTTAATAAATCATTAACATTACTTGACGAAAATTTTCCGTATGATCTTAATTATACTTCATTTGCACTTCAATTTAATAGGTTTGCTATTGTTTTAATTGCTATGTGTGTTTATTCTATTATAGCTTCAAATACTTTACTTGCTAAAGTTATTTTAATAGTGTTAGTTGTTAAAATGCATGTTTATATTTTTATGGATAAAATTGATGGTTATTTTGGATGGAACGTTCTCGAACCAAAAAAAATAAAAATGTTGACGAATTTTGAAGCAATTTTCTTCTATATTACATTCCTGTTAATATTAGTCTCTCTTGCTTTGGGTCCTATGAATGTATTTTTTTATTAAAATCAAACTTTGAATAGGGTTAGAGAAAATACTACACTTCAATTTTTTTTACATTATACCAGGAGAGGATATGAGTTGGCTATGATTTGAGTGGAAAGAAGTTGTTTTTTTTGATTTTAGCAATTATTTGACCCCTGTTTTCACATATCTAATCATTTAATGATGGGGTATGTTAACAATTATTTTTTTTAGAGCATTATCTGATTTAATCAATTAATTAAATAATCTATGTTACTCTTTTTTTAGGATGTATTTTTTTTTCATGATATTACTTAAACAATTGTGTAAACATTTAATTAATTTGCTTTATATAAATATAATAACCAAAAAGGTAATCATCAGATTATCATTATATTTTTTTAGCAAAATATCATTAATAGGTCTCCTGGAGGGAGAAATTACCTATGAAACATTTAAAATACGTTATATTTTTCACGTGCATACTCTTATGTGCCGGAGTGTCTTTTGCATCGAGTGTTGATGACTCAAACAACAACACCCAATCCGACATTCAGCATGATGCAAACATTGAAGAATATACCAACACTCAAAAGGATAACAATGCAATTTCTACAAAGGCTATAATAAAAAATACCGATGTTTCATCAGAAACATCCAATAAAATGGCTAATCAAACGGAAACACTAAAAACAAAAGACATTTATGTAAATTCAACATCAACAAGTTCCAAGTCCGATGGAACACTAAAAAATCCTTACACAACACTTGAATTGGCAATAAGCAAATCCGCAACGGGTTATAATAATATTATTCACGTAAATGCCGGAACATACAATCTTACAAACAGGATTATGATTACGAAAAATGTCACTTTGGTGGGAAGCAACACAAACAGGACGATAATAAACTGTAATAACCATCAGGCATTCAGGGTCAAAAGCAACATAACATTCACACTCGAAAATCTGACAATTCAAAATGCAAATTATTCGCAGGGTGGTGTTCTGGTACTTTCAGAATCCTCAGAACTGGTCATAAAAGGATGTAACTTCAAAAAGAACAGGGCAAACAACGGAGGAGTACTGTTTGCTTCGGCAAACAACATCAAGGTAAACATCACAGATTCCATATTCGATTCAAATACTGCCGTAAGGTTTGGAGCTGCATTACAGATGGGAGGATTTGATTCCGAGTACAATATTGTTAACTCTACATTCATCAAAAACAAGTTGACCGACATGAATTATTCCCACAGTACGGGTGGTGCTGCAATCTACGCCTCATCATATTCCACGGTAAATGTGGACGGATGTGTCTTCAAGAATAACGAAGCAATATGGGGATGTGCAATACTAAACGGAAACCATGCCACATTGATGCTTAAAAACTCAAACTTCACGAGTAACGTTGCAGTAAAGAATGCTGAAGGATTTAACAAGACAAGAGGTGGAGCATTATCTGTTGGAAGCGGTTATGCAGAGATAACCAACTGTCGTTTTATAAACAACAAGGCAGATATTGGTGGTGCAATCTCCATCAACAGTGGTGAAACAATATTAATCTCATCATGCCTTTTCCAGAAAAACATTGCATACTATGAGGCAGGAGCAATAAACAATTACGGATCTTTAACATTAATCAACACATCCTTCATCAAAAACAGTGCTGAAATGATGGGTGGAGCATTATTGGATAAGGGATTAAACAATGTTCTCCTTGATAAATGCACATTCAAAAACAACAGGGTACTGACCACTAAACTTGCAAATGGAACAACACCATCCGGTGGAGCAATATACATAGTAAGTGCTGTTCCACACTTCACGATAAAAAACTCCCTATTTGATCACAACAGTGCATACTATGGTGGAGCAATATTTTCACACAGGAAAGTGCAGTGGATAACACTCTCCAACAACAAGTTCAACAACAACACCGCATGCTATGGTGGAGCAATATATGTTCTGGGCGAAAGCATGATGGATGTTGACAAAACATTATTCACATATAACCGTGCCATCAAAAAGGGTGGAGCAATAGAAGTTGCTGCAGCTGCACAGATGAATTTTGCAAACTCAAAGTTTTCAAAAAATGAAGTAAACCAGTCAAAGGATGGTAACGGTGGAGTAGTTTCTATAGACTCCTATTCAAGGCTGGGTTTTGACAACTGTCACTTTGACAACAATGTTGCCAGACTAAACGGTGGAGTGATATATGCATCAACATCCGTTAACGTAAGAGTAACCGCATCAAACATGACAAAAAACACTGCCTCCACTGGTAGTGTGGTTTACTTAAACAATACCAATACTTACAAGACAGTTAAAAGTCAAATAATAATAGATACATCGGCATTTGTAAACAATAGGGGAAAACATGTTCTTTACTCCGTTAATGGATACGATGAAGCATACAATTATAATCTGATAAGAACCAGCTGGTGGGGATCAAACAATGTTCCAGCAAATGTTACATACAACTTTAAACTCTTGAACTATCCTGTTCTTACAGTAAAGTTAAACGATGTCCTGGTTGATGCCAACTGGACAAAAAGTTCCGTGACTGTGGTTGTAAACAGAACCAAGAATAAGGATAAAAATCTGATAATCAGTCTTACCACAATTAAGGAAGGAGATAATCTAAGGTATACCGATGCCTTTTTACCTGTCAGAAGAATGACGATCAGACAAAACAATAAGGAAACGGAAAAGGACTTCTATGTATATCATCTTATAGACAAAAGCCTGAATACCATTGCAATAACAATGGATAATCAGAAAATAACGGTAAAACTGGTTGACTAATGGAATGATAACCATTCCAGGTCATTTACCAATAAAAAAAAAATAAGCATGTTTATTCAGGTATATGAACCTTCAATACGTCCAGTTGTGTGCATAATGCATGATTATTGGTTATGCTGCTAACGCTGGGCTTGGTTCTTCCCTCATCACCGGATATGAGTTCCTTAATATATAATCCCCCTTCACATTTTATTTTTAATCTTAGCTTTTTACTGCCTATTCTTTCAACTTCAAGGGATTTTATTTCACGGGTTCTTATTTTATCAGCCCTTCTGTGTGAAACACGTATGGGAGTTCTTTGATCGATGACGCATAGTTTCTCTATTTTTTTAATGTCTTCGCTTGTAACGCCCCTTTCAAATTCTGCTATCGCTGAGTATACCTTGTAGCTTTCAACCGAACTTTTTTTGATGCTTGCACGCCTGTTGTTGTCAACGAATTTCAGGTCGTTTATCTCTATTTTTCCGTCACTGTGACTGTTAACAACCCGTCGTAGTAATTTTAAATCTATCTTTCTGACAAATGGATGTTTTACCTCTATGACAAAGGGTCTTCCTTCACCAAGCATTAACACGTCAATGTCCTCTCTTCCGGAACCGTGAAACTTGATGTCCTTTCCCCTCGCCATTGGCAGCAGATGTTTTCCTATAAGTCCTTCCACGGTTTCCTTGTACTGTTGTCCCGTACCATCACACATCTGGCATCCTTTACCTTTACAGTTAGTGCAAGGCCATTTCGTTTGTGGTATTCCACGAACCAGTTTACGGTACTTTCCTTCGATAAAGAGTGGGTTTGTATCAATAAACACTGTAAGATTTTTAATTTCAGGGTAAGGTGTGTGTGGATAAGCCTTTTTTCTGATTTTAATGTTGATGATTACTTCCGGGTTTTTGTAGTCCAGGGTTTTTCCCATCTTATCAATTATCATCTGGGAAAGTTCCTTTCTCAGCTGCTTTTTCAGGCCGTTGTTTCCCTTATAGTTGACATGTTCATGTATCTCTTTTTCGGCCCGGTTTAACTGGTCATAGTTTACCTGACATGCAATGTGAAATGTATCAAATTCTATGTTGAACTTGTGGATTTTGTTATGAATTACGTTGTAAATCTTGTCCACATGCAATAATAGGTTGTCACAGAGGCTGCACTTTTCATCATCTGTTGCTTGCGGAAATTTTCTGCTAATTCTTTTTAAACATTTAGAACATAGTTTATAGTCGCTTATTTCGGACATATAATGTCATTCCTTTAAATTTGTTAAGATTAAAAATAGTTCATTAAAAAAAATATTAAGGTTTGATAAGAAAACGT
>DUHK01000095.1 GCA_013330915.1 Methanosphaera sp.
CTCATCGTGTTCAACTACAATCAATGTGTTACCTATGTCCCTTAAATGTTTAAGGGTTTCAATCAGTTTCATGTTGTCTCGTTGATGCAGACCGATACTTGGTTCGTCAAGAACATACAATACTCCTACAAGCCTGCTGCCTATCTGGGTGGCAAGTCTGATTCTCTGTGCTTCTCCTCCGGATAATGTTCCGGATGAACGTGCAAGGGTAAGATAATCAAGACCTACATCGTTTAAAAATTCCAGACGTTCCTTGATTTCCTTCAATATTTCTTTTCCGATGAATTCCTGTCTGCTTGTAAGTTTCAGGTTTTCAAAGAATTCCTTGCTTTCATTTAATGATAACTTAGTAACATCTGCTATGTTCAAATCACCCACGGTCACTGCCAGCATTTCAGGTTTTAACCTGTCACCGTGACAACTAGGACAATCATTTAATGTCATGTAATTACGTGCAGCCTTTCTCCAGTAACGTGAACTGGTTTCAATGTATAAACGTTTCATGTATGGAATTACGCCTTCGTACTTCTTAGTAACATCGCGTAATGTTTTTCCACTACCGAACGTGAAGTCTATCTGTTCATTTCCGCTACCATACAGTATTATGTCCTGTTGTTCTTTGGGAAGTGTGTTGAACGGTGCATCCATGTCTATTCCAAAGTGTTTTGCAACTCCTTTAATCATTTTATTATAGTAACCTTCGGTTTTTTGGGAATTGCTCCATGGTTTTATTGCCCCTTCCCTTAGAGATAATGTTTTGTTTGGGACAATTAAATCAGGATCTGCTTCAAGTGTGCTTCCTATACCATTACAGCTGGGACATGCAGCCTGAGGATTGTTGAATGAAAACATTCTCGGACTTATTTCGGTGAAATTAATTCCACAATCAGGACATGCAAGTGCTTCACTGTAGTATTGGTCGGCAACATCAGGATTCTGATTTGCAACGGTTACAAGTCCTTCACCGATGGTTGTTGCAGTTTCCACGGACTCAACCAATCTTTTCCTGAAATTTTCGTTGTTTGCCACTTTAAGTCTGTCAACAACGATTTCAATGCTGTGCTTGTTATTTTTATTGAGTTCAATTTTTTCATCAAGGGATAATATTTCTCCGTCAACACGTACTCTTACAAATCCCTTTTCCTTGTATGTTTCAAATACTTTCAGGTGCTGTCCTTTTCGTCCCTTGATTACAGGTGCCAGTATGTATATTTTTTCGTTTTCGTTTTCTTCAATGATGGCCTCTGCTATCTGTCCAGGGGTTTGTTGTGATATTTCCTTTCCACAATTGTAACAGTGAGCAATACCTATTCTTGCAAACAGTAGTCTGAGATAGTCATAAATTTCCGTAACGGTTCCAACAGTTGATCTTGGGTTGATTCTTGTGGTTTTCTGATCTATTGATATTGCAGGGGATAGTCCTTCAATATAATCCACTTCCGGTTTTTCCATCTGTCCCAGAAACTGTCTTGCATATGCAGACAATGATTCGACATATCTTCTTTGACCTTCTGCATAGATGGTATCAAATGCCAGTGAACTTTTTCCGGAACCACTAAGTCCTGTTATTACGATAAACTGGTCGCGTGGAATGATTAAATCAATATTTTGGAGGTTATGTTCTCTTGCTCCTTTTATGATAATTTTTCTGTCTTGTATGGCTTTATTTCTTATTTCTTCTTTTGTTTCCATATTCAGTCCTCTTTCAATTCCATTATTCTGTCTCTTAATTTAGCAGCTCTTTCAAAGTCTAATTTCTCTGCAGCTTCTTTCATTTCATTTTCAAGTTCTTCTATTAACATATCCACTTCTTCTATTGTAACATTATCAATTTCTTGTATATCATCCACTTTACTTTCAATCTTTTTCTCCTTGAGTTTACGTACAACACTTCTAGGTGTGATATTATGGTCTTTGTTGTAAGCCATTTGTATTTTTCTTCTTCTTTCTGTTATGTTAACTGCATTTCTAACAGAATCTGTAATGTTGTCTGCATATAGAATCACTTCACCGTCAACGTTACGGGCTGCCCTACCTATGGTTTGTATAAGTGATGTTTGTGAACGAAGGAATCCTTCCTTATCAGCATCCAAAATGGCAACCAGAGAAACTTCCGGCAAATCCAAACCTTCCCTCAATAGGTTAACACCAACAAGACAATCAAACTCACCTCTTCTTAGTTCATCAATGATTTCTGTTCTTTCAAGAGTCGTAATTTCAGAATGCAAATATCTGCATTTAACGTTCATCTTAATATAGTAATCCGTCAAGTCTTCGGCCATCTTTTTGGTCAAAGCAGTAACGAGAATCCTTTGATCCTTTTCCACACGTTTTCTAATCTCACCAAGAAGATCGTCAACCTGATTTTTCACCGGCCTGATAATTGGTTTTGGATCAACAAGTCCCGTAGGACGAATAATCTGTTCGACCTTGTTTCTGCTTCTTCCCAATTCAAAGGGTGCCGGGGTGGCCGAAACATACAGAACCTGATTTTGTGCCTTGAGAAATTCATCAAACCTTAAAGGTCTGTTTTCCTTAGCACTAGGAAGTCTGAAACCATATTGTACAAGGGTTTCTTTTCGTGCTCTGTCACCTTCGTACATTCCTCTGATTTGTGGAACTGTTACGTGTGATTCATCAATGATTGTAAGATAATCATCCGGAAAATATTTCAGAAGGGAATATGGTGTTTCTCCCCACTTTCTTCCGTTCATGTGCATGGAATAGTTTTCAATACCTGAACAGTATCCCAACTCCTGAATCATCTCAAGGTCAAAGTTGGTTCTCTGTTCAATACGTTGAGCTTCAACATACTTACCAGTCGCCTGAAATGTTGCCACACGTTCTGCCAGTTCTTTCTTAATGTTTTGTATTGCAACTTCCTGCTTTTCACGAGCAATAACAAAGTGTTTTGCAGGGAAAATTATGACCTTGCGTATTTCTTCAATGATGCTGTTGGTGAGAGGATCTGTCTTGTAAATACAGTCAATCTCATCTCCCCACATTTCAATACGAAGTGAATAATTAGCGTTTATAGGGAAAATTTCTATTACATCCCCGTTTACTCTGAATTTTCCTCGATCAAATTCAATATTATTACGAGAATACTGCATTTCAACAAGGCTGCTGAGTATTTCCTCCCGGGTAATTTCCTGTTCAACTTCAAGTTGTAATGTGAATTCAGCATAATCCTCTGGTGAACCAATACCATAAATGCATGAAACACTGCTAACAACGATAACATCGTCTCTGGTTAATAATGATTGTGTAGCAGAATGTCTTAACCTGTCAATTTCTTCATTCACAGCGGATTCCTTATCGATAAATGTATCCGTTTGTGCTACATAAGCTTCCGGCTGATAGTAATCATAGTAACTGACAAAGTATTCTACTGCATTATCAGGGAAAAACTCCTTGAATTCCTCGAATAGTTGTGCTGCCAATGTTTTGTTGTGGCTCATCACTAGGGTTGGTTTATCCAACTGTTCAATAACATTTGCCATTGTAAAAGTTTTACCGGAACCTGTCACACCTTCCAAAGTCTGTTCCTTATCTCCCTTCTTAAAGTGTTCAACGAGGGATTTGATTGCTTTTGGCTGGTCTCCAAACGGTTTATAATCGGAATGTAAATTGAATTTTGACATAATAACAATATATTTCTAAAAGCTACTTGTTAATATTATTTATTTTAATTACATTTTTTTTGAAAAATATTAACCATTTTATTAACGAGATTACGAAATAATATTAAAGATAAAACAAAAAGATATAATAGAACAATTTTTGATGTGAAAAATATGATTGATTGGGATGCAAAAGAGATTACCATGATAGATAAACATTACCAGGAAATACTTGATCCTAGTGTTAATCTCATATATTTCTGTCGTCATTTCGAAGAGATTTACACAATGACGATGAATGATGAGATATTAATGCCGGACATTTTTAATGACATAACTTATTACACATCAAATGGAATCAATGCACGTTATAAAGTTTTAATATCACCAAAAAAAGAGGAAGAAGTACAACAAAAGTTATTGCCCCATAGAATGAAACAACGGGCAAAAAGACAAGAAGCACATAACAAGGGATTGAAAGATTATTATGATTTTATGATAAAAGAAGTTGAGGAATTTATAAAAATTTATCCTTTTTGGAAGGAATTACTTCGAAAATAGGATTTAAACGATTATGGATTGGTGTTAATATGTCTATGAAAATCACAGGACCTGAAGAATTACCGCAAAAACCAGGTGTATATATTATGCATAACGATGAT